>JBAWFY010000524.1:0-12240 GCA_049592335.1 Occallatibacter sp. | reverse complement strand
CTACGAGCTCATGAAGCCCATGTAGGGGTTCGTGCCGAAGTTCACGAAGTTAGGAAAGACCGATTGAATCTGACCGTTGGAGAGGCCGAACCAGGAGGCCAGCGTGCCTGCGTACTGCTCCACTGAGCTGGTCGGGATGAGACGGCCTTCGCCCACGTCATTGGCCTGATTAACGCCGACAACTGGGTACTGGCCGTACATGTCCTGACCGTTGACGGCTCCGCCCAATACAAAATGATGGCTGCCCCAGCCGTGATCGGTGCCGTCGCTGTTCGAAGTCAGCGTGCGGCCAAAATCGGAGATGGTGAAAGCAGTGACATTGTCGCTGAGTCCCATCGTGACCATCGTATTGTCGAAGTATTCGAGCGCCGATCCAAGCTGCGTAAGCAAATTCGCGTGCTGCGGAGCCTGGTTGTCATGGGTATCGAAGCTGCCAAGCTGCACGAAGAAGAGCTGCCGCGTGACGCCCAGGCTCGAGCGTCCGGCGATGATGCGCGCGACCGTTTGCAAAGCAATGGCCAGTGGATTGTCCGTCAGTTTACTGGTCATTGGATTGAGATACTGCGGCGGATTGGCAACGCCGCCCGTCCCTGCCGGCGCCATGGCGGTCGAGAGCATGGCTTGCGCCTGAATGGAGCGCTGGATCACGGTTTGGTAGTTCTGCGAGTATAGATTGGCTTCATCGGCCGAAAGGATGGAGCTGAGCGGATTGTTCGAGGAGGTCAATCCGAACACAGGCTGCGCAAGTCCCTGGATCGGAATCGGCCCGGCAGACGTCACGTTCAATTGGAACGAAGTCTGGCCGGAGAGAAACAGTGCGTTGCCGGCGGTCGAGATGCACGTGAACATCGAATTCGAATTCATGTTCATGGCTTCAATGGCATCGGCCACGGCGCCACCCCAGCCCACGCGCTCTCCGCTGCCGAGATTGGAGGCGATGGCCTGCCATGCGGCTGTTTGGTCGAAGTGCGAATAGAGTGAATCGGGCAGGGGCACGGAGTTGGCGTCGATCTGCGTTTTGGTTGCAGGCGCAACCAGCGTGCCCACATTGGCGACGATCGCCGCGCGGCCGGCATTAAACAGATTCTGCACGCCGGATAGAGCTGGATTCAGTCCGAAGGTATGCCCGCTTTGCGCCGTCTTGGGAGTGATGGGCAGCAGCGAGCTGAGCGGATAGGCCAGACCGGGCGCGCCGGAGCGGGCCTGCACAAACGCGGCATAGGAATCGGCATCGGTGGCGATGACCGTGCCGTGGCCGTCGTTGCCGCCCTGCAGATAGATGCAGACCAGAGCGCGATAGCCAGTGTTGTTGCCCTCCTGGGCCATGGCCGCAATGGCGTTGAGATTCAAGAGAAACGGGCTCACGTAAAAGCCGGCCATGGACGCCATGGAGGCGGTGCAAAGAAACTGTCTGCGGGATTGTTCGAACTTGCACATAGCTGGCTCCTATTGCTGCGCGGCGAAGTCGGGAGACGCCACGGTGAGATAGATGGCTGCTTGCACTCGGTTGAGAAGCGCGGCATTGATGGCGTTCTGATCGCCGGTGGGAATGGGGATTGCCTCGATGGCCGTGAGAATCTGGTTGTAGAGGGTGTTGCTCATCTGGCCTGCCATCAGCAACAGATTGATGCGATCCAGAAGCTGATCGGGCGTGTTGGCCAGGTTGATCTCCGTTGCGTAGGAAGCAAAGACGTCGGGCCCGGACGTGGCGCTGCTGCCAATCGCACTCTGCATGTAGTTGATGTAGCCGACTACGGAGGAAACGTTGGTCATCTGCATCTCGGGCGCGAGCAGGCTATCCTGCGCAATGGTTGTGCCGGGCGGCGTATAGCCAGGGCTGAACCAGTTAAAGACTGTGGGCGAACGCAGCCACATCTCGCCCAGCCCGTAGATGGGGTCTTCGGTCGAGCCCAGATCGAAGGAGCCGGTGCGCGACTGCGCGCTGAAGGCGCGCGCCCATTCGGTATAGCGCAGCAGCGATTCGCGCACCTTTCCGTATTGCGGATTGGCGACATCCGTGGTGGTGTTCCGCGCCTCGGGATCGAGCAGGATTGCAGTAATGACCGCCTGCAGATTGCCGCGCACGCCGGTTCCATCGTTCTCGAAGATCTTCGCCACACGGCTGATGTACGCCGGGCTGGGATTGCTGGTGACCAGGTGCTGAATCATCTGCTTAGAGAAAAAGGCCGGCAGATTCGGATGGTTGAAGAGAGTATCGAGCGCGGTGTTCAGGTCGTCAGTGGGGTCGGGGGTTGTAGAAGCCGGAATCGTGACTCCCAGGAACTGCTTTTCAACCGTGGAATGATGATCGAGGTAGCTGGTCATGGGCAACAGATCCTCGCCGTAGCCGGGCCCTACGTACAAACAGCAGTTCGACCATCCATCGTCGCTCGAGTCGCCGGGGATCTGCCAACTGAAACCGGTAAAGACAGCGGCCAGACCCATCACATCTGTGATCGAGTAGGTGGGAATCGGCTGGTTGTTGGCGTCGAGCTGTTGCGAACCGTCATCGTTCAGTTGCCAAAGACCGATCGTGAACAACTGCATCACTTCGCGCGCGTAGTTCTCGTCCGGGTCGGTGGTGGCGTTGCCCTTGTCGTTGCCGAGCATTGACAGGAACTGGCCCATCATCGGGCTGAGCGTCACATCCCCGAGAAGCTGACGAAAGTTGCCGAAGGCATCGTTGCCGAGCATGTCGTAGTAGCTGGCTTCGCCGCGCGGCATGCTTTGGATGGCCGTGGTGTTGTTGCTGGAGATGACGAACAATTGCGAGAGCGCATACTTCACGCGCTGGCGCAGCTCGTCGGGCGCGGCAAGCGACGGCTGCCAGAAGGCGGCAGCTTGCACGAGGTTTTCATTGCTATCGTTCTGCTCAAAAAGCGCCGCATTGCATGTCACGTCGCTGGCCGCGCAGGGGGGATTATTCACAATCACCGCCTGCTCCACGGCCGGCTCCGTAGGAGTGGCCGGCAGGGCAAACTGCTGGTTGAGCCACCATTGATAGCCGTTCAGCGAAACGTCGTGAATGTCGGCGTCTGTGGCGCCGAACGTAGCCTGCTCAAGGAATCGCGCGGCATCATTCTCACTGACAACCGGCTGCGGCGGCGTGCCGTTGACGCTGGCGATCAAATCGGCCGAGACGGAGGGGCCGGGCGCGGGATTCAGCACCTGAAGATCGAACGGACCGGGTGTGGTGAGGTTCAGAGTCGCCGTCAGTTGCGTGCCGCTGTTAAAGGTCGTCGGAACCGGCGCGCCATCCATCAGCACCTGTGCGCCGCTAATAAACTGAGAGCCGGTGAGTACGACGGTCGCGGAACCGGTATTGAAAGTCGATGGCGTGGCGGCGGTGAGAATCGGAATCGGATTCATCACCGAGATGTTTTGCACGAGAGAGATTGCGGGGTTATCGACGCTGGTAATGGTGAGCTGAACGATATTGCTGGGCGTGGGCACGACAGCCGGCGCGGTGTAAGTGATGGAGCCATCGGCATTTGATACAGCCGTTCCCACGGTGGCATTGCCGCCTGGAGTGCCATTCACCTGAAGCGTGACGGTGGGATTGTCGGTTCCATTGACCGTGAGGCCGAAGCTGATCGAATTGGAAACGCGAACATCAGTGCCTGAGCCGGCATACAGTTGCAGCACCACCTGTCCTGGAGCAACCTGCACGGGAATTGCCGGGCTGGCGCTGGCCGATCCCGGGTCGGGATTTGTGACCGTGAGCGGAAAGGTTCCAGGATTGGGCGCGGAGATCTGCGCCACCAGTTGCGTGCCCGACACGTAGGTCGTCGGCACCATCGCACCGTTCCAACTGATCTGCGCGCCGTAGACGAATTGCGAACCATTGACCGTGACCGTCGTTGTGCCCTCGGAGAATCCATTGGGATCGGCGGAGGTTAGGACCGGAATCGGATTCAGCACCTGAACCGCAACCGAGCCCGGAACGGCATTGGGAAAATTGGCAATGGTAGAAGTGATCTGAACTGTATATGGAGTGGGAACCAGGGCCGGCGCGGTATACAGGCCCGAACTGCTGATGGTGCCCACAGTGGCGTTGCCCCCGGAAATCCCATTCACGGAGAAAACCATCGGCCGACCTGTAGACAAATACGGCGCGTTGATCTGCAGTGTCTGTGTGACGCGAACGGAGTTCGCTGGCGCCGAGATTTGCGCGATCGTGTTCAGGTTGACGGGAAGGCTTGGCCCGCCACAGCCCGAAGTCATCGCCGCAACAAGGAAAAGGGCCGGAAAAAGCAGACGGGGTGTCGAAGGAATACCGCGTACGCTCAATAGGCGCATAGGTGCTCCTGGCTGGAGGGCCCCAAAGCAACCCATGCGCAGCCCCATAGGCCAGTGCGCACAGCAGTAAGGCAATAATAGACTGACACTATCCAAATTCCCGGCAGATCGTCAACGGAAAAATAACTACTGGCAGCCGATTCCGGCCCTTGCCGTAAAGGACCGGGGAAGGAAGATGCGGCCGTAAAATCTTGTTTTCGAAGCGGTTTGTATGCCGGCGCACTACACTTAGGGGAAGAAATGCCTGCACCCACTTCCGTAACCGAAACCATCGCCGCCATCTCCACGCCGCCGGGGCGGGGCGGCATTGGGATTGTGCGCCTGAGCGGGCCGCAGGCTTCTGCGATTGCCGAGCAGCTGGTCCGGTTGCGCAGCCCACTCGAACACGCGCACGCGCGGCTGGCCGATGTGCTCGATGCGGAGGGCGACCCAGCCACGCGCATCGACGAAGCGCTGGTGACGTTCTTCTCTGCGCCGCGCTCTTATACGGGCGACGATCTGGTGGAGATTGCGACGCATGGCTCGCCCGTGGTGCTGAATCTGCTGTTGCGGCGCGCGATCGAGCTGGGAGCGCGCTTGGCTGAGCCGGGCGAGTTTACCAAGCGAGCGTTTCTCTCCGAGCGGCTGGACCTGACACAGGCCGAGGCGGTCCGCGACCTGATCGACGCGCAGACGCTGACGCAAGCGCGCCAGGCCGCGAGCCAGATGGGCGGCGCACTGAGCCTCCGTGTAGCTCCGGTGAAGCAGGCGCTCGTCGAACTCATCGCGCTGCTCGAAGCCGGCATCGACTTTGGCGAAGACGACGTGGACGTGACGCCCGAGCAGGAAATCGCGCGGCGCATTGACGGACTGACGCCGCAACTCGCCGCACTTGAGGCCTCTTTCGCCCGCGGGCGGATTGTGCATGACGGCCTAACGCTGGCCATCGTCGGCCGGCCAAACGCCGGAAAAAGTTCTCTCTTCAACCGCCTCGTCGAGCGCGATCGCGCCATCGTGACCGCAACACCGGGCACCACGCGCGATTTGGTCACGGAGCGCATCTCGATCGGCGGCATTCCTATCGAACTTGTGGATACTGCCGGCCTGCGCGAAGGCCACGAAGAGGCCGAACAACTGGGCATAGCACGCAGCCGCGAAGCGCTGGCCGATGCCGCGCTGGTGCTGATCGTGCTCGACGCCACGCAGCCTCTGAACGAGGAAGAACATCGTCTGTTGGCCGCGGTTGAGGGCCGGCCGGCGATCGTTGCCGCCAATAAGTGCGATTTGCTGGCAGCCGCACAGCAGGAAACCGCAGGGCATGAAGCGCCGCAGCCGAAGGCGCCGCACTCGGAAACGCGCTTGCCCGCGATGTTTCCGCAGGAGCCATTGCTCAACGGTCTTGCCGCGCTCCCCACATCCGCGCTTACCGGGGAAGGCATTGCCACACTGCGCGAGAAAATCCTTGTGTTGGCCACGGGCGGCGCAGCGGCCGAACCGGGCATGCTCACCAATCTCCGCCAGCACCAGGCGGTAAGCACAGCGATCGCCGCGCTGGCCGACGCGGCGAAGGCCAATGCCGGCGGCATTCCCCACGAGATGATCCTGCTCGATCTCTATCGCGCGCTGTGGGCACTGGACTCGCTCACCGGCCAGACAACGTCGGATGATGTGCTCGCACTTATTTTTTCGACCTTCTGCATCGGGAAATAAATTATAAGTTATTTATTATCAATACCTCTCACAAATTGACTAACCTATCCGGGCGTTCAACATCCTGCTGCGCAGTTTCTCTCCGAGAGAGATGCTAAGGCACAAATGAAAGGGGAAATTCTATTCCTGAACGATTGCGTGACGGTCATGTGCGTTTGCCTCGGTGAAGTCCATGCGAATACCGTGCTTGGGCCGCAGGATAACCATTGGGCGCGCTTCAATGGTCTGGCCTGGAGATAGTTGAAAATCATATCTCCTGAGCAGAACGCTCAAGATCATGAGAATTTGCAACATGGCGTAATTACCGCCAATGCAACCCCGCGGTCCGCCGCCAAACGGCAGATAAGTAAACGGCGGTTGTAACTTTTCGTTGGCTTTGGTGAAACGCTCGGGATCGAAACTCTCCGGGCTGGGCCAGTACTTTGGCGCATGGTGCGCGCCGTACACGAACACAATCACCGTCGACCCGCGAGGTATGGGGACATCGCCGGCAAGGTCGTCCGCAACCGCCATGCGGTCGATCATCCAAAAAGGCGGGTAGAGGCGCAGCGCCTCCTGAATGACCTGGGCGGTAAATTCAAACCGGGGAACATCGTTGTAACTCAAGGACGCATCGCCCAGTACGGCATCGAACTCCTGGCGAATTTTTTCGAGACAATCGGGACGCGAGCTTAATAGATAGAGCATCCAGGAGAGCGCGTTCGACGATGTTTCATGACCGGCAACCAGCAGTTGCATGCTCTCGCTCAGGACCAGCTCATCGCTCATGCCTTCGCCATCGCTGTAGCGGGCATCCATCAACGTCTGCAGCAGATCGCTGCCGGGCTCCTGGTGGCGGCGCTGCTTGATGTAAGCCATCAGAATGCTGTCGGCACGGACGCGCATGGCTTCGTGTTTGCGCAGGTTTCCGGAGACGGCAAACCAGGGATTCATATAGGGCTGGAGGGTTTGCCGAACGATGAACTCCTGAACGGTGCAGATGGTATGGCTGACGAGGTCGATGTCTTCGTCTTTCAACTTGGCGCCGAACAACGATCGCGCGACCATCGAGAAAGTCATTTTCATCAGGTGAGGATAAATATCGACGGAACCGACACGGACTTGTCTTTCGAATTCCTTCAGCGACTCGGCAAGCGAGTCCTGCATGATGGAGGACAAGGCCTCAAGCTGTTTGCGATCGAAACCTTTCTGGATAAGACGCCGCTGCGTGCGCCAGGCTTCCCCGTGGGTGGTGAGAAGGCCTTTGCCCAGAAAATGGCCCATGCGCTTTACTTGAATTTCAGATTTCCGGTAGTTGTCGGCGTTGGTCTTCAACACGTGCTGAATGACGTCGGGATTCGTCGTAACGATCGCTTCTTTAAGGCCGCCAATGTAGAAACGGAAAGTGTCGCCGTAGAGTTCGGTGTACCTGGTCAGAACCTCGACGGGATTGCGAACCATCGCAGGCGAGTCAGCAAAAGAACGAGTTCGGGAAACCGCGGGAATAGGAGTGGGCAACATTAAACCTCGCCCCGATACTTTCTTTGAAAGGCGGGGAAACTCATGATGTCCGCCTGAAGCTCAAGGTAAACCTGAAACGGCGGCCGGTCCAGGAAGGTCGATCCAGGAACTGTGTTGCGCCCCGCATCAGTCTTCGTTTCCCAGCTGTTTCAAAAGTATCAGATGATGCACGATAGCCCGCGTCATGGTGGGATGTTGCCGGTAGGGAACTCCAAACTCCTCGGCGGTCTGCTTCACAATCCGGGTCAGCGGCGCGTAGTGCGTGTGGCACACGGAAGGGCACAGATGATGGGCGATGTGGTGGTTGAGTCCGCCGGTCAGCCAAGCCACGAGCGGGTTCTCGGTCGCATAATCGGCCGTGGTGGCAAAGATGTGGTACACGCTATTGTCAAACTCGTTGCGCGTCGAAGGGAAGTGAGTGCTGTCGACAGTGTGCGTGGTCTGGAAGACCAGCGCTACGGTCAAACCGATGATCAAATGAACCAGCAAGAACGCCAGGGCGACCACCAGAAGCGGCTTACCCAGCACTACCACCGGCAAAACGAGCATGTAAATAACATAGAGTGCCTTGCCCGCAAATAAGATGGCGTATTCTCGCGCCGGATGTTTGGCGCGTTTCAAATAATCGTGGGTCGGGAAGAAAAAGGCTTCAAAGTCCCTGATGAAAATATAGTCGAGAGAGAACAGCGCGTAGAAAAACAGCGCATAGATGTGCTGGAAACGGTGCATGCGCGTGCGCGGTTCATGGGGCGTAAAGCGAAAGATGCCGCGCCCTGTAAGCGCATCGTCTTCGCCCTGGAGGTTGATGCAGGAGTGGTGGCCGCGATGATGGAGAATCCGCCACATGTAGGAGCTGATCCCGCAAACATCGAAGACATAATTCAAGAGTTTGTTGACGGCGGGCACGGTCGAGATGGCGTTGTGGTTGCTGTCGTGGGCGATATTCAGCAAAAGGAAGGTCTGGGCAAGTCCGCCCAACAGGTAGAGAGCGACAAACCTCCAGGAATCCGGCCGGAGCGAGTAGATGGCAATCCAGCTGCCCAGTAGCACGGAAAGACCTACGGCAATTTTGAGCCACATCGAGCGATCGGCTTTGGGAGAGATGCTGGTGTCGGCAAAGAAATGGTCGAGGCGGCGGCGCAGGACCTTCGGAAAGGAAGGCGCAACGGCCGGGTCGCCGATGGATGGTGCCGGCGAAGCCACGGAGGGAGCGAGATCTTCCACATCCGGCGTTAAAGCGATTACCGTTTCAGTCCCCGTGGCCACCAGCGTCTCCACTTTATTGTTAGGTGTTCTGTTAAGCCGGGTCGGGCGAACGCTTACCGGCGGCATCGGCTGCCCGGGGAAGCAGGGGCTTCAACCACACGACTCCGACAGCTTCGGAGGTTGAATTCTAGCGCAAAAATCGACGAAGAATCAAGGGAATTCGGGTTGGACGGAGTCACTCTGGGCGGCGTATTAGTGGATAATATGAGTCCAACTTCCTCCCGGCTCTGCTACCATGGACGGACAGACAGTATGACAATCCGTTGAATGGGCAATGTTGGCCCGGCGGACGCTGCAAGACTTCCCCGCTGCCTGAGCCGGCCGTCAGGGCGATTCACCCACGACCGGACCGAGCGGCACTTGAGCAAAGACCAGCTATCGTCTTTGTTCTCCCTGTCGGTCAACACTGGAGTTCCGCACCCCGAGACTCAAGCGAATTTCACGGGATCATGGCTGCTAGGCATTAAAAGAGTAAGTGTTTCCCCACGTGCTGAGGTCTTCCAATTCACTTTGAAGGGTATGTCTGATCGAATATGGCGTCGATTTTGGACCAACTGGACAGGCTCGGGGAGAAGCACCCGAACAAACTCCTCTATTCGTATCTTGATCTGAACGGCAATCCGATCGAAAGCTATACCTACGCATCGTTTCTCCATAGGACGAGGGCGATCGCCGGACACCTGCGGAAAGGGCATGGATTCGCGCCGGGAGAACGGCTCTTGCTTGCCTACCCGCCGGGCCTGGAAATGATTTGCGCGTTTTTCGGTTGCGTGCGCGCCGGATTAATTCCCGTGCCCGTGTATCCTCCGGGCTCCCGCGGCTTCCAGAGCGCCCTGTACAAAATGGTCCACATCGCCAAGGATTGCCAGGCGGCCGGGGTTTTAACCAGCAGTGACTTCCACGCATCTTTGAAGACAAATCTTGCCAGGAGTGGGGTTTCGACCTCCGGCGTAGACATCGACTACATCTCAAGTCTGCCGTGGATTGTCACGGAAGACTTCGTGAATACGATCACAGACGATCCTTTTACCGAGACTTCGAAGATTCTGTTTCTGCAATACACGTCTGGGTCGACGATGGTGCCCAAGGGCGTGATGGTGTCGCACGAGAACATTCTGGACACATGCCCGATCGTGATCGACCACTCTGAGCCGGTGGTCGTCTCCTGGCTTCCGCAGTATCACGATATGGGGCTGATCGGGTGCTACCTTTATCCGGCGCTGAAAGGCGGGACGACGTACGGCTTCTCTTCAATGGATTTCATTCAGAGGCCGGCCCTGTGGTTTAACACCATCAAGACCTATCGGGCTACCGCGACCGCAGCTCCCAATTTCGCATTCGACTATTGCCTGCACGCGGGAAGGATTTCAAGGGAGAGCCTGGAAGAATGCGATCTGAGTTCGCTCAAGGTGCTGATGGTGGCGGCGGAACCCATAAAACCGGACACATTCACACGGTTTCTTGAGACATTTCAGCCTTACGGGCTCAAGTCGGAGAGTTTTTACGCTGCTTACGGCCTGGCCGAAAACACTCTGGCGGTTTCGCTCGGCGGCCGCAGCATTGTTTCCGTGAACAAGCGTGCCCTCGCGCTGGGCAAAGCCCGCATGACGACAGAGGTTTCAGAGATCGACGCGTCGACACAAATTGTCAGTTGTGGAATTCCGATTCCCGGGATCGACGTGAAGATCGTTGATCCGGAGCGGCACTTTGCTCTCAAGGAAGGCCTCATCGGCGAAATCTGGGTCGCCGGGAGCGGCAAGTGCCAGGGCTACTGGAAGAATGCGGAATTGACAATGAAGCAGTTCCGCGCGCGGCTGGTAGATGACAGTCCGTACGACGAGGGCTACCTGAAGACCGGCGACATGGGCTTCTTCCACAACGGCGAGCTCTATGTGTGCGGCCGCATCAAGGACATGATTATTCTGCGCGGGCAAAACTATTATCCGCAGGACGTGGAAAACGTTGTAGAGAAGGCGTCAGGGCAGGTTCGGGCCAATTGCGTGGCCGCGTTCCAGATTAACGAAGACAGCGAGCCGGCGCTGGCGATCGTGGCCGAAGTTAAAAATCCGAAGGTGCTCCCGGACGCGCGCAAGATTGCCGCCGCGGTGAGGAATTATCTCAATGTCGAAACGGCGTTGATTTCGTTCATTGCGCCTCGTGCGATTCCCAGAACCAGTTCGGGCAAGATCATGCGCCACAAGGCCAAACATATGTGGCTGGAAGGCGAGTTCAACGTTCTATCGGAGTTTTTGCGGAAGAAGGACGCCGGGGCCTCAGAGCCCTGTTCCGAGATCCAGACTTCTTTCGACGCCCTGAAGGCCAAGTACAACCTGACCGGGCAGGAATCGTACAACCTTGTCGAAGCCGGGCTGGATTCCCTGGACCTTGTCGTGTTTATGCATGAGCTCAAGGAGCTTTTGAAGGATAAGGGCGCCGATATGCTGGCGAGGCAGGTGGACATCGGCGTGATTCAGCGCGTGAGCGTAGCCGAGCTGTTCCAATTGGCCGAACAGTTGGAGCGTGCTCCCGAAGAAGCGCTGACTTTGCTGCGTCATTCCCTGGCTGCATTCCGTGAAGAGCAGCGCGCAGCGGAAAAGCTGATGATGAGCAACGACAGTAAGCTCATCTTCGCCCCCCCGGCGCCCGCGCCCGTGCCGGCGAGACCGGTGATGAAGCATGTACTGCTCACGGGAGGCACCGGTTTCATCGGACCATTCCTGATGAAAAGTCTTTTGGAACAGACGCGGGCGAAGATCCATGTTCTCGTCAGGGCGTCGGACGAAGAGCAGGGCAGGCAAAGGTTGAGGGCGGCGATGGCATCGATGGGGACCTGCGGCGCAGGACTGATGTCGATGTTTGAGTCTCGCGTCATTCCCATATGCGGCGATCTGGGACAGCAGAATCTGGGCCTGACGCAGGATGCGTGGGATTTTCTCGCCAAAGAGATAGACACGGTGTTCCACAACGGCGCGACGGTGAACTATCTGTTCAACTACGACCGGATGCGGGAAGCCAACGTGCTGGGAACCAACGAGGTCTTGCGCCTGGCCTTCGAAGGGCGGCACAAGAGCCTGAATTACGTCTCGACGACATTCGTGTTTGGCTGGGCCGTTAAAAGCGTCCTTTATGAGACCGACCGGAACCAGGACATGGAGCTTCTCGATTTCGGATACAGCCAGTCAAAGTGGGTAGCGGAACAGGTGGTCGATGACGCGCGCAGCAAGGGGCTTTCGGTGCGGATCTTCCGGCCCGCCCTGGTGAGCCCTTCGGTTACAGGAGGCGGCAACAACTTCGATATCGCGGTTCGCCTGGTAGCGTTCATGGTCAATCACGGCATTGGAGTGGACGCACTGAACCAGGTGAGCTTCGTGCCCGCTGACATTGCGGCAAACAACATTGTTGCCATCTCCACGACACCGGGAACTGCGAATAAGACGTACCACGTGGTGCGCGACGACTACGCGAACATGATGGATATTACCCGGC
>JBAWFY010000523.1:0-4994 GCA_049592335.1 Occallatibacter sp. | reverse complement strand
CTCTGACGCACTTTGAACCAGATGGGCGTGCCTTCAAATCCGAAGGCTTGGCGAATCTGGTTCCCCAGGAACCGCTCGAAGGCAAAGTGCAGCTTGATGGCGCGATCGGTGAACAGGACGAACGTGGGTGGGGCCACGGCTGCCTGCGTCATATACAAGATGCGCACGCGCTTCGCCATCGGTACGGGCGCGCGTTGAAAATCGATTCGTTCAAGGAACCGATTCATCTGGCCGGTTGTGACGCGTTTGCGCCGCTCTTTGGCCACCGAAACCACTTCGCGCAATACGCGCGCCATGTTCTTTTTCTCCCCGAGAGTTCCCTGCAAAGCCGATAAAAAAATCACCGGCGCGTAGTCGAGATATTTGAGCGCCTTGCGCAGTTGCTCCTCGAAGATCTCCCGGTCGGCGGGAGGCTTGCCATCGGTGCGGCCCGTGGTCACCGCGTCCCACTTGTTCACCACGATGATCACGCTGCGGCCGCTCTCGTGCGCGTAGCCGCCGATGGTGGCGTCGCTGGCCGTCACGCCCTCGGTTGCATCGATGAGGACGAGCGCCACGTCCGCAGCCTCAAGATGCCGCCGCGCCATCACCACGCTCAACTTTTCCGCCATCAGTTTCGTTTTGCCCTTGCGGCGAATTCCGGCCGTATCCACAAAGCGCAGCGAGTTGCCCTCGAACTCGACCACTTCGTCGACCGCGTCGCGCGTGGTTCCCGCAATGGGCGAAACGATGGCGCGCGAGGTTCCGGTGAGCGCGTTCAGCAGTGTGGATTTGCCGACATTCGGGCGGCCTATAATAGCGACCGAAGTTTCGTGCTGCTCGAACTCGCCATGGGTGCGGAGCTTCTTCTCGTCCTTCTCGCCGTCTTCCGCACTGGCGGATTCTTCGCCGACGTGCTGACTTGCTGACTCGCTGACCTGGTTCCTTGTTCCCTCGCTCTCCGCCGTGGCGGATTCCCTTGTTTCCTGTGTTTCTGGCACCACTTCCGCAATCGCATCCAGCAACTCGCCGACGCCCTGGCCGTGCTCCGAACTTACGGAAAAAACCGCGCTAATGCCCAGCCGGCGAAAGTTCTCGGCCTCGCTTGCCAACGCTTCGGTTTCGACTTTGTTGACTGCGAGAAATAGCGGCTTGCCTCCGCGTTTCAGGAGCAGCGCAAGATCGTAATCGGGCCGGGCCAGCTCAGTGCGCGCGTCCACGACCATCACCAGCGCATCGGCCTCTTCGAGAGCCACTTTGGCCTGGCGGAAGATTTCCGTGGCGATGAGTTCGGGATCGTCGGGCACAATGCCGCCCATGTCCACGACCCGATAGCGCCGCCCTGCCCACTCGTACTCGCCATAGATGCGGTCGCGCGTGATGCCCGGCTCGTCGCCCACGATGGAGCGGCGGCTTGCGGTGAGACGGTTGAAGAGCGTGCTTTTGCCCACGTTGGGTCGTCCCACGATGGCCACGAGGGGCAAATCCGCGGCTCCCTCCCTCGCGGGCACAACCGATCTGCGGTATGTCGGCAAACTTGCTCTCCTCGACGGGACTGACAGCGGCATAAAATCTGCTCTTTCAGTGTACGTTCTGGTTTTGCGCGGGCAGTGAGGGTTCGCCGTAAGTTAGTGGTAATACGGAAGCGTCTTGTGCCGAAAAATGAGCTCTTTCTCATTCCTCCGCGCGATCTTCGGTCCTCAAGTTGCCTTGTCTCGAAAGCGGAGGGCGCCATGCACATTCACCCCACGGCTGTCGGCCTTCACGCGATCAACACGTATGCGCTGGCAAACGAACGTGCCGCCAACGCGCAGCGCGCCGCCGAGACACGCAAGCGTCTGCTGAAGTCTGCGCAGACCATCGAAGCTGAAGCTGACCCGGATGCAACGATGCTCATCGGGCAGTGGCTCGACTCCCGTCATAGCCAGGTGTTGCCGGGCGATGAGTACCACGCCGCGGCCGAAGGCAGCTACCCCGACTTTGTCTGATCGCGTCTCCCGGCTTGCCTCTCCGTCGTCATCGAGTCCCTCCGTCGCTGAATCCCTGCTTCTCCTATGATGGAAGAGGCCCGTGTCATCCAACACCTCAACTCGCGCGTTGCCTACGCTCCATGAGTTCTTCGCGCCGGGCGGCATTCTTGCGCGCTCGCCGCTGCCGTACGAGGTGCGGCCCGGCCAGTACGAGATGGCGAAGGCCGTGGAGCGCGCACTTGCCGAGCGCCGGCATCTCATCGTCGAGGCTGGCACGGGCACGGGAAAGACTCTTGCTTATCTACTGCCTGCTCTGCGCACCGGCCAGCGCGTCATCGTCTCCACGGGAACCAAGGCTCTGCAGGACCAGCTCTACTTTCGCGACGTGCCGTTTCTCGAGACTCTGCTGGGCGAGTTGCACGTTTGCTACATGAAGGGCCGCGCCAATTACCTGTGCCGGCATAAGCTCTACGCCCTGCGCGACCAGCCCGTGCTTTCGGGATTGGACGAGGTGAACGAGTACCAGCAGATTGCCGAGTGGGAGCGTACGACCGAAACCGGCGATCGCGCCGAGCTGTCGGCGCTGCCCGAGTCGAGCGCACTGTGGCACAAGCTGGATGCGAGGTCGGAGGCTTGTCTTGGGTCGAGTTGTCCGGACTATCGTCGCTGCTTCATCACCGAGATGCGGCGCAGGGCGATGGAGTCGGACCTGATCATCGTCAACCACCATCTGTTTTTCGCCGATTGCGCGGTGCGTGCGGCGGCCGCAGCCGCGCCCGATGCGGGCATTCTTCCAGAGGCCGCGGCTGTGATCTTCGACGAGGCGCACGAGCTCGAAGAGGTCGCGTCGAATTACTTCGGACGCTCGCTTTCGAACGTGCGCTTTGAGGATTTCGCGCGCGACGCGGACGTTCTCCTGCGCGGCAAAGAAGGCTCCGCGCACGTGCACATGCTCACGCAGGAGTTGCGCGAGCGGGCGCGGATGTTTTTTGCGGCGCTGCCGCAGGAAGGCGATGGCCGCTATCCGTTCGCAAATCGCGAGGGGTTCCTCGAGTCTTCCGGCGATCTCTATCTCGCCGTCAACACTACGCTCAAAGTGCTTGAAGCGGAATTCGACCGGCTGAGCGAGGTCGACGAAGCGCCCGGCCTCGAAGCGCGCGCCGCAGCGTTGCGCGCGGATCTCTCGTTCATGCTCGAGTCGAAAGCCAAGAACATTGTCTTCTGGCTGGAGCGGCGCGGGGGGGGCTTTGGATCCGCCACGAATCTCGTCCAAAAGTCCGCCCCACGCAGTGGCAGTGGGCGCAGCACATTTTTGCAGGCCACGCCGATCGATGTTTCCGCCATTCTGCGCGAGTTGGTCTGGGACCAGGTGCCCACGTGTGTGCTCACTTCCGCCACGCTCACTGTGCAGGGCGGTTTCGAGCATCTGCGCCGCCGGCTGGGCCTGGAGGAAGCACGCGAGCTCGTCGTGCCATCGCACTTCCGTTATGAGCGCCAGGCGCTGCTCTATCTGCCTCCCCAGATGCCCGACCCGCGCGCGACGGAATTCCTTGAAGTCGCTGCCACCACCATCGAGCGCGTTTTACATATCACGCGCGGACGCGCCTTCTGCCTGTTCACCAGTTATTCGCAAATGCGCGCACTTTACGAGCGCCTGCTGCCAGTGCTCGATTACCCGATCTTCCTGCACGGCAGTGCGCCGCGCAAAGCTCTTCTGGAGGAGTTCCGCACCACGCCCAATGCCGTTCTCTTTGGCACTTCGAGCTTCTGGCAGGGCGTCGACGTGCAGGGCGAGGCGCTGAGTTGTGTCATCATCGACCGGCTGCCTTTCGCTGTGCCTTCGGATCCCGTGGTGCAGGCGCGCATGAAAGCCATCGAGGAATCCGGCGGAAAGCCTTTCTTCGAGTACCAGGTGCCTGAAGCAGTTTTAACGCTCAAGCAGGGCTTCGGCCGGCTCATTCGCTCGCTCGAAGATCGCGGCGTGCTGGTGCTTCTCGATCCGCGTGTGCGCACGCAGCGCTACGGACAGATCTTCCTGCAATCGTTACCGCCATATCGCATGACGCAGAACGTCTTGGATGTCGAAAAGTTTTTCGCGGAAGCAGACGCCAGACCAACTGAAGTTGACGGCTGAAAACTGAAAGCTCATTTTCGCATTGCGCTCCTATACTAGAAGCGTTGGCCGTTTGCATTCTGCCAAAGGAGATAGATATGTCCAGCGAAACGAAGTGCCCGTTCACGGGCGGCATGTTGCAGCACACCAGGGCTGGAGTCAAGGGCAATGGCGATTGGTGGCCCAATCAGTTGAACCTGTCCATCCTGCATCAGCAATCATCCTTATCCGATCCCATGGGGGAAACGTTCAATTACGCCGAGGAATTCCAGAGCCTCGATCTGGATGCGCTCGTGGCCGACCTGCGCGCCCTTATGACGGATTCCCAGGAGTGGTGGCCGGCGGATTTTGGCCACTACGGGCCGTTGTTCATTCGCATGGCGTGGCACGCCGCCGGAACCTATAGGATCGCGGACGGGCGTGGCGGCGCGGGTCGCGGAGCGCAGCGCTTTGCGCCGCTCAATAGCTGGCCCGACAATGTGAACCTCGATAAGGCACGGCGTTTGCTGTGGCCCATCAAGCAGAAGTACGGCCGCAAGATTTCGTGGGCAGACCTGCTCGTTCTCACCGGCAACGTTGCGCTCGAGTCGATGGGCTTCAAGACCTTTGGCTTCGGCGGCGGGCGCGCGGACATCTGGGAGCCGGAGCTCGATGCCGATTGGGGCCCGGAGGCTACATGGCTGGGCGACCAGCGCTACAGCGGAGATCGCGAATTGGCGAACCCGCTGGCCGCGGTGCAGATGGGCCTGATCTACGTGAATCCGGAAGGCCCCAACGGCAACCCTGATCCTGTGGCCGCGGCGCACGATATTCGCGAGACCTTTGCGCGCATGGCCATGAACGACGAAGAGACGGTGGCGCTGATCGCCGGCGGACATAGCTTCGGCAAGACCCACGGCGCCGGGCCAGCAAGCCATGTGGGAGCTGAGCCC
>JBAWFY010000522.1:0-1652 GCA_049592335.1 Occallatibacter sp. | reverse complement strand
CCGCCAGCCGCGGCGGTCCAATGCAGATCGCCTCGTCGGCAAAGCGTACATGCAGCGCGTTGCGGTCCGCCTCGCTGTAGATGGCGACCGTGCGTATGCCCAGTTCCCGGCAGGCGTTGATTATGCGCAGCGCGATTTCGCCGCGATTGGCTATTAGTACTTTACGAAACATTCATTCCCTTTAAGCGGGGCTAGCGGCGTTAGCCGCGCTTCGCGCGTGTTTGCGGCGTTAGCTTGGCGTACCGATGTGCTAGCTCCGCTAACCACGCTAACAACGCTTGTTTTCCTCAACTCAGCCGGACTGAAAAGAGTGGCTGCCCAAACTCGATAGGCTGCCCGTTGGAGACAAAGCACTTCACAATCTCGCCCGACGCGTCGGATTCGATCTCATTCATCAGCTTCATCGCTTCCACGATGCAGATCACCTGGCCCTTTTCCACATGATCCCCAGGAGCGACAAAGGACGCGGCGCCGGGGGAAGGCGAACCATAGAAGGTGCCGACGATGGGCGATTTCAGAATGTGCAGTCCGGCGTCGGAATCGGGGACCGAATCCGGCGCCGCAGCTGCAGCAGGCGTATTCGCCGCTGCCGCCTGTGCGACTGCGGGCGGCGCGGTACGCAATAACTGCGCCAGATCGCCGAGCGTGGCCGGTCCGCTCTCCTGCGGATTGAACTTCAAACGGAGCTTCAGGTCCCCGCGGTCGATGTCGAATTCGGCCACGCCGTGCAGCTTCAAAAACTCGATCAGTTGCCGTAAATCTTCAACGTCTTGTTGTTTCATTCGTCCCTTTGGTTCTCTACGCGCGCCCTTCAATAAGATCCGCGCGGATCAAAGTTCCATCAGCGCCTTGGGGGCCGGCGTTAGCACCTCGCTCCCGTTGCGTGTTACTGCCACCATATCTTCGATGCGGATGCCGAATTGGCCCGCAAGATAAATGCCTGGCTCGATCGTGACCACCATACCGGCTGCGAGGCGTGCTGACTGCCCTGCGCCCACGCGCGGCGGTTCGTGAATTTCCAACCCGACGCCGTGGCCGGTGGCGTGGGAAAACGCCTCGCCGAAGCCTTCCCTGCACAGGATGCTGCGCGCGGCTTCGTCCACCTCCGCGCAGCTTGCCCCCGGGGTCACCGCATTCACGGCGTTCTCCTGGGCTTCCAGCACAGCCTCATATGCTTTCCGCTCTCCGTGCCTTGGCGATCCCAGGAAAACGGTCCGCGTCATATCCGAACAATAACCTTTGAGGATTATACCGAAGTCGAGGGTTACGAACCCACGCCGAGGCAGGCGCGCTGCAGTGGCTCGCCCATGAGGCATTGCCGAGCGCGAGCCGGAGGCCACGATGGTGTCGAAGGACATGCCTTCGGCGCCCATCTTCCGGGCTTTGTGCTCCAGTTCCGCGGCCACGTTGATTTCGGCGATACCGGGGCGGAGAAACTCGAGAATGTGGTCAAACAGCTTGCAGCCGACGAGCGCAGCTTCGGACATGATGGCCAGCTCGTCGTCGTCCTTCACCGTGCGGAGCTGCTCGACAAAGGGAGCGGGAAGCTCCTCAAAAAAGCTGCGACGGAGACGACTGGGCAGCTCGGAGCGCCAGCGCTTCAAATCGGCTACGGTTGTGTGGGCGGCGTCGAATCCAGCCAGCTCCATGCC
>JBAWFY010000521.1:0-7950 GCA_049592335.1 Occallatibacter sp. | reverse complement strand
GCACGGCCAAAGCCGTCGACTACCGCTTTTCCGCCAATAGGGGACCCGTCGTGCGCGTCTCGGTCGAAGGCGCCGGCATGGATGCCGAACGCATCAAGCGGATCATTCCCATCTTTCAGGAAGGCAGCGTGGACGACGATCTGCTCAATGAAGGCAATCGCCGGCTGCGCGACTACTATCAGCGGCTCGGCTATTTCGATGCCCGCGTCGATCATCGCGTAGGATCGGGAAGCAGCGGCGAAGTTGAGATTGTCTATACCGTGCAACTGGGTCCGCGGCGTCGCGTGGAGCGGGTCTCCGTGGCGGGCAATCGCTACTTCTCCGCGGGCACGCTCACTGACCTCCTGAGCGTCCACGCCGCCGACATGCTGAACCCTCACGGGCTCTACAGCCAGGCCCTGGTCTCGACCGATGTCGCGGCCATCGAGACTGTCTATCGCAATAACGGCTTCTCGCAAGTGAAGGTGACGCCGGGAACCAGCACTCCCGAGACCGCCGACGCTCCGCGCCCGGCCCGCGCGTATACGGCTCCGCTCAAAGTCGTCTACCGCATTCAAGAAGGACCACAGATCCGCGTTGGGACCGTCGCGATCGAGGGCGACGATCACATTCCCGCGGCCACCTTGAACCCCTTGCTCAACACCGCGCCGGGCCAGGCGCTTTCGCCGCGCAATCTGGCCGGCGACCACGATGCTCTGGTGGCGGAGTATTTGAGCCGCGGCTACGACCAGGCGGCCGTGACCGTAGTTCAGCAACCCGATGCCGCCGACTCCGGCAAGGTGAACGTGATCTTCGAGGTCGATGAAGGCCGCCAAACCCTGGTCCGGAATGTGCTCATGACGGGCCTTGAGGAGACGCGCCCGCAAACGGTGGCGCGGGCCATCACCGTTCATCCCGGCGATCCGCTCAATCAGGACGCTCTCGCCACCACAGAGAGCAACCTGTACGAATTCGGCCTCTTCAACCAGGTGAATACGGCCGTAGTGAATCCCACCGGCGACGCACCCCGGAAAACTGTGCTGATCCAGGCCATCGAGGCGCGCCGCTGGACCCTCAACTACGGTTTCGGATTCGAGGCCCAGACCGGCCAGCCGCAGAACAATTGCTCCGGCGCATTTGCCGCGGGAGTGCCCTGCAGCCCCAATGGCAAGACCGGCGTCAGCCCGCGCGTGCTGGCGGGCATTTCGCGCAACGATCTATTCGGCCGCGAACAATCCGTCTCGCTGCGCGGCACCTACGGCCTGCTCGAGCAGAGTATGCAGTTCCAATATCAGGTTCCGCATATCCAGGGCAGCCGGAGCTTCGGCTTTACGTTTTCCGGCAGCTATGCCAACAGCGAAGATGTGTCCACCTACGTGGCATCGCGTCTGGAGGGCGCGCTGCGCGGCACTGAGAACTTCGACCGTCCCGGCGCTTGGTTCTCCCGCGCCAACACCTTCATTTATGAGATCGATTTCCGCAGAGTAAAAGTGGCCGCGCCCAGCCTTCAGGTCTATCCCGGCGCCATCGCCGAGCTCTCCACGGCCACGCGCGTCGGCGGCCCGGCATTCACATGGCTGCGCGACACCCGCGATGTGCCACTGGACGCGCATCGCGGCACCTACACCAGCTTTCAGGAGTTTCTCTCCGATCGCCTCTTCGGCGCGCAGGCGGAGTTCAACCGCATCGATGCTTCCAACTCCAGTTACTTGAGCTTCGACAAGAATCGCTTTGTGGTGGCGCGCGATACGCGCTACGGACAGATTCGCTCCTTCGGAAGCGGTTCGAGCGCCTTGATTCCACTGCCTGAACGGCTCTACGCCGGCGGCCCGGTTTCTCTGCGCGGCTTTTCGCAGAACGCCGCTGGCCCGCGCGATCCCGAAACCGGATTTCAGATCGGCGGCGCGGGAGCTCTGATCAACAGCACGGAACTGCGCCTGCCGCCGCCTACTCTCCCGTGGCTCGGCAACACACTGAGCTTCGTTATCTTCCACGACATGGGCAACGTTTTTACCAACGCCGGCGATGCCTGGGCGAGCGCGCTCAGAGTGCGCCAGCCGGACAGCCAGGCGTGCAGAAGCGCGGTCATCACAGATCCTGCGACCGCCTACAACGACGGCGATTACACCCCTTCCGGCGGCCCCAACACTTCCACCGGTCAACAAGGCCCGTGCAGCTTCAACGACTTCTCCCATGCGCTGGGCGGAGGATTGCGCTACCATACGCCGGTTGGGCCCATTCGCTTCGACGTCAGCTACAACCTGAATCCGCCCATCTACCCCGTGAACATCAACTACTCGATCCCGACCACATCCACGAGCACGATTCCCGGCTGGGCAATGGAGCCGTATCTGGGCCACGCGCCGCACGTCAACTTCTTTTTCAGTCTGGGACAGGCCTTTTGATGAGCCGACACGCGCCAATCCGGGACGATGTTTCGCAGGTCGCACACGTGCTCCTGCTCGGCGGGTTGGTTTTTCTGATGGCAACGGGACGACGTTGCGCTCAGGCTGCGCAATCCCAGGCGGCCTCCAATCAGGCGAACTCCGCGGCATCTGCAATCGTTCTCGACCGCGCCGTCGCTGTCGTCAACCGGCACGTCATCTTCTCGAGCGATCTCGACGACGAAATTCGCCTCTCCGTGCTCGATGCCAACGATTCCGGCCAGAACATCACACGACAGCAGGCGCTCGAGAATCTCATCAGCCGCACGCTGATCGAGCAGCAGATCCGGCAGGAAGACATACAGGCTCTTGAACCATCGGCCGAGGCCGTGAATGCCCGGCTGCGCGAAATCCGCGGCGAACTGCCCCTCTGCGTCCGCGAGAATTGCGCTACCGATACCGGCTGGAATGCGTTCCTCGCCGCGCATCAATTGACCGCGCAGCGCGTGGATGCCTACCTGCGCTACCGTCTGGAGATCCTCGCCTTCATTGAACAACGATTCCGGCAAGGCATTCAGATTTCCGACCAGCAGATTGAAACCTACTACCACGACTCGCTCCTCCCGCAATACACGCTAGGCGAAGCCGTTCCGCCGCTTCAGCAGGTGGCATCGCGCATTCAGGAAATCCTGCTGCAGCAGCAAGTGAACGAGCTGTTCGATAACTGGCTCACGAACCTGCGCCGCCAAGGCGACGTCGAAATACTCGATCCGGCGCTTGCTTCCGATCCCGCCGCGCCCGAAACTTCGCCGGTCGCCGCCACAGGGAGCAGCCAATGAGCCGGCGCGCGATCGATACAAGCGAAGAACCGTCTGTTCCGCACCATAGACTGCGTCGTTTTTTGCGCCGTTTCTTTCTGCGCCATCTTCCTCTTGCCGTGACGGGCATTGTCCTTCTACTGGCGGTTCTGGCGGTGGGGTTTTATTTTGTCGCCAGCTCCGCCGCCTTTCAAAATTTTGTTCGCAAGCGGCTGATTGCGGAGGTCGAAGAGACAACCGGCGGCCGGGCCGAGATCGCGTCCTTCCACTGGCGTCTGCTTCATCTTGAAGCTGAAGCGGACGGGGTAATCATTCACGGCCTCGAAGATCCGGGCGAGGCTCCTTATGCAAGCATCGAGCACCTGCGCGTGCACTACAGCCTGCGCAATCTTTTCAGCCCCAGTATTCGCCTGCGCAGCCTGGAGATCGACCAGCCTAGCCTGCACTTCATCGTTTATCCCGATGGCTCGACCAACCAGCCGCATCCGCGGCAACCGCAATCCTCTTCGAAAACGGCCATCGACGAGCTGTTCGAGATTCACTCCGGCCGCATTGTGGTTGAACAGGGCAGCATCCACTACGAGTGCCGTGCCGCGAGCTTCGACTACCAGGACCGTTACCTTCCCCTCGATTTCGCCGCCAATGACGTTTCGCTCGCTATGCGCTACGTGCCCGGGATGTTTCGCAGGCCTGCCTCGTATCGCATCGAAGCCGGCGTCACGGATCTGAACCTTGCCCGCATAGTTCCGCGCAAGGATCTCGAAGTGCATGGAACGATACAGGCCACGCTCGACCTAGAACGCACGCAGATACTCTTGCGCTCCCTGCGGATCACGGCCTGGAAGCACGGCGGCGCAAGCCACGCCCTCGATATCTCCGGAGATCTTGCCGATTTCACGCATCCCCGCTGGCATGCGCGCCTCTTCGGCGATCTCGACATGCGGCTCATCGATCCCATCACCGGCTACCCGGATGCGCCCGAGGGGCTGGCTCATCTCGATCTCACGGCTTCAGGCGAGCATGCGGCTTTCCGGATCGACGGCGGCGTCGATGTCAGCGACGGCTCGTACATTGGCCAGGGCGTAATCGCACGCGGCATCACTCTCGACACGCACGTCCACGCCGATCAGAAAGAACTGCTCATCACCGAGATCACCGCCCACCTGCGCCAGGGCGGCCAGATCGACGGATCGCTTGCCCTCGCGCCGTGGCTTCCCATGGATCCTTCGGCATATCGACCGGCGTCGATCAACGCCCAATCGTCTCCGGCCAATCGCAATGTTCTTGTCCGAGCCCCCGACTGGATCATTCCCGTCAACGGCAAAGTGAGTGCCCAATTCAAAGACGTCGCGCTCGATACGGTCCTGGACATGGTGTGCCCGCCGGCGTACCGGCGGCTGGGACTGGATGCGCGCCTGAACGGACCGGCAACCGCGGTCTGGACGCATGGAGACGCCCGCACCGTCTCTGTGGATGCGCAGCTTGCCCTGAGCCCTTCGCGGCAAACGCCGGCAGGCGAAGCGCCCGCCAGCGGAGCGGTCGATGCCACCTATGTGCAGGGCAACGGTTCAGTGGACGTGCGCAAACTCGAAGTTCACCTGCCCGCGAGCGATCTTAAAGCGCACGGTGCTCTGGGCGCATACCCGATCGCCGCGGCCTCTTCGCTTGCCATCGACTTCCACTCGCGCAATCTCGGCGAACTCGATGCCGCGCTGCGCAGCCTTGGCTACCGGCGCAATGGAAAATCGGGAAGCGCGGCTCTGCCCATTACCTTGGCGGGATCGGCCGATTTTCATGGCACATGGAGCGGTTCCCTCGCCCGGCCGCACATTCAAGGAACCATCGAGGCCACGCAAGTCGCGGTTGAAGTACCGTCCAGTTCCAACCGCGCTCAAGCCGCAAAGCCTTTCGCGTTCGATTCCATCTCGGCGGCGGGCAGCTACTCTCCTTCTGAGATCGCCATTCAGCACGCACAGATCGTGCGCGGTAATGCGCGTATCGTCCTGAGCGGTACGCTTGACGCCGCGCCAGGACCCCGGCCGCAAATCGACGCCAATGCGATGCTTCACGCGCGCTTCGACGCAACCAGCCTCGACGCCGCCGACGTGAAGCCGTTCCTCGCCGAGGCAGGCGTTCCTGACCTTCCGCTGGCAGGCGCGTTGAACGCACATATTGAAGCCAACGGGCCTCTGCACACGCTCTCCGCATCCGGTTCCATCGACATGCCGCAAGGCACACTCGACGGCGAGCCGATCGCGAATGTGCGCATCCAGGGAGCATTCAACGGCCAGGTGCTGAAGCTCACTTCGGCCAGGCTCAACGAGGCGGGCGGCAGCGTGTCCGGTTCGGGAAGTTACGATTTCAAAGACCGGCGATTCCAGATCGATGCGCACGCCGCCAACATCGACGTCGCACGCCTCGGCACGATTCGCAACCGCGATTTGGACGCGAGCGGCAAGCTCGATTTTGCAGTGAGCGGCTCAGGCACGTGGAGCGATCGCCCGAGCGACTTGCACCTCGATGGCCAGGCGACGGTCACATCGCTCGTCTTCGGCGGCGAGCAATTCGGCACCCTACAAGCCACGGCGCATTCCACCGGGCCCTTCGTCGAGTTCAGCGCCACGACGCAATTAGAGCAGGCCTCGCTTGCGCTGCACGGACAAACCGAACTCAACGGCGACTACGCGACCCACGCGCAGCTCGACTTCTCCCGCTTCGATCTTCGCGCGCTGCTGCGCATGGCCCACATGGACACATTCAACGGCGAGTCGGCGCTGGCAGGCACAATCTCTGTGAACGGACCACTCGCGCATCCCGCTCAGCTCAAGGGCGAAGCGCACATCAGCGATTTATCGCTCACCGTTGCCGGCGTGGAGTTCAAAGGCGAAGGCGGTCTGCACGCTACGCTGGCTGATGGCCGCATTCATCTCGATCCGCTGCACGTCACCGGCAAAGATACCGACCTGCGGATGCAGGGCGATCTGTCTCTTGAGGATTCCCGGCAACTCGACCTCGCCGCCAGCGGCGCCGTCAACCTGAAACTGGCCGAGACCATCGACAGCGATCTGACCGCCAGGGGCACCACAACCTTCCAGTTGGAAGCGCATGGTCCTCTCGCGCAACCGAATTTTCAGGGCCGCATCGATCTTGACAACGCCGCACTTTCGCTTGAAGACCTGCCCAACGGCTTGAGCCAGCTGCATGGCACACTGGTCTTCAACCAGAACCGGCTGGAAGTGAAGAGCCTTACCGCGATGACCGGCGGCGGCCTGCTGAGTGTGGGCGGATATCTCGCTTACCAGCACGGCATCTACGCCGATCTTTCCGTCACCGGCAAGCAGGTGCACATTCGTTATCCCGAGGGCGTCAGTTCGCTAGCCGATGTCACACTGAACCTGCGCGGGTCGCAGGACCGCCTGTTGCTGAGCGGGGACATCCTCATCACGCGTTTTTCCGTGAGTCCCGATCTCGATCTGGCAGCGCTCGCCATCCAGGCCGGAACTTCGGTGCAAGCCATCGCCCCGCCCAATGCTCCATCGAATCACTTACGCCTCGATGTGCATATTGTTTCTTCGCCGCAGCTGAGCTTTCAGAACGCGTTTGCCAAGCTTGCCGGCGACGTGGACCTACGCCTGCGCGGCACGCTGGCTTCGCCCTCTCTGCTGGGCCGCGTGACCATCACCGAAGGCAGCGCTCTGATTGCGGGAACCCGTTATGAACTAGAACGCGGCGACATTACGTTTACCAATCCCGTCCGCATCGAGCCGATCGTGGACCTGAGCGCCACGGCGCACGTGGAGGATTACGACATCTCCCTCGGTCTGCACGGTTCGCCGCAAAAACTCTCCGTCAGCTATCGCAGCGATCCGCCATTGCCTGAGGCCGACGTGGTTTCGCTGTTGGCCCTCGGCCATACCGCCAGCCAGCAACGGCTCTACACGCAACAGCAGCAGGATCAGACCCTCGTGAATCCCACCGACGCTCTGCTCGGCGAAGCCCTCAATGCCACGGTTTCGAACCGCGTGCAGAAACTTTTTGGCGCCGGCTCCGTCAAAGTCGATCCCAATTACCTGGGCGCCTTCGGCAACTCCACCTCGCGCATCACGGTGCAGGAGCAAGTCGGCCGCATCGTCACCCTCACCTATGCCACCGACGTCAACACCACCGGCCAACAGTTGCTCCAGGCTGAAGTTGCCATCAACCGCCATATCTCGCTCGTTGTGGCCCGCGACGAATCGGGAGTCTTCTCCCTGGTCATCAAAGCCACGCGGCGCTATCGCTGAAGAGCGATCCGAAACCGTCACAACCAAACTGGCCCGGTCCGCGTAAAATGCAATGTAAGTTCTTCAGGCAGCCCCCAGCATACGAGATCCCTGAATAGAGGAGATTTCATGGAGCCGGAAAAATCCCCCGGGCCCTCGCAAGCGAGCGACACAAACAACAAGCCTATTTTGACTTTAGTGCCCGCGGCGCTCACTCCTCCAGAAATGCTTGAGCGTGGCTTGCGCTGGGCCATGCGCGCCCTGCGCTGGATCTTCACAGGTCCCAAGGGACTGCGCGCCGGTTGGTCGGTGATTCTGTTCTTTCTCTTTTTTGCCCCTCTCAACATCGTCATTGATGCAGGGCTGTACCATTTTCATCTGATCGACAAGCACCCTGAATTCTCGCCTCAGGTTGTGTTCTTCGGCGAGCTAGGAGGCCTGCTCGCGCTGGTTGTCGCAGTGGCGCTCGTGGGCCTCGTCGAGCGCCGGCGCATCCTGGACTACAAC
>JBAWFY010000520.1:0-1759 GCA_049592335.1 Occallatibacter sp. | reverse complement strand
CTGGGAACTAGCGAGCGGTTGTAATTAGCGGTTTGCATTTTCCTTGAACCCGTCCGAAATTCCGCTATCGCTTCCTTCCGCCGTGTGCAAGTCCCTAGTCCCTTAGTCCCTAGTCCCTTGCTTCTTAGTCGATTTTGATTTTGCGCAGCAGGCGGAAGTCGGAGAGCATCTTGCCCGTGCCCAGAACCACCGAGGCCAGGGGATCGTCGGCCACGGAGACGGGCAGCCCGGTTTCCTCGCGGATGCGCTTGTCGAGATTCTTGATGAGCGCGCCGCCTCCGGTAAGCACAATGCCGCGATCGCTGATGTCGGCCGAAAGCTCGGGTGGCGTGCGCTCGAGAGCGACGCGAATGGCGTTCATGATGACCGCAATGCACTCGCCCAACGCCTCGCGAATCTCGCTGTCGTCGATGCTGATGGTCTTGGGCACGCCCTCGATCAGGTTGCGTCCCTTGATCTCCATGCTCAATGGCTTATCCAGCGGAAACGCCGAGCCGATTTCAATCTTGATCTGTTCCGCCGTGCGTTCGCCGATGAGCAGGTTGTATTTGCGCTTCAGATAATTGGTGATGGCCTCGTCCATCTGGTTGCCGGCCATGCGCACCGAGCGCGAGTAGACAATGCCCGAAAGCGAAATCACGGCGATGTCCGTGGTGCCGCCGCCGATATCGACGACCATATTGCCCGAAGGCTCCGTGATCGGCAAGCCCGCGCCGATAGCCGCCACCATGGCCTGCTCCACGAGATAGACTTCGCTGGCCTTGGCGCGATAGGCCGAATCCTCGACCGCGCGCTTTTCCACTTGGGTAATCTCCGAAGGCACGCCGATCACGATGCGCGGATGCACCAGCATCTTGCGGTTGTGCGCCTTCTGGATGAAGTAATTCAGCATCTTCTCGGTGACTTTGAAGTCGGCGATCACGCCGTCTTTCATGGGCTTGATGGCCACAATGTTGCCCGGCGTGCGGCCCAGCATCTCCTTGGCCTCTTTGCCTACGGCTTCCACTTCGCCGGTGTTTTTGTTGATGGCGACAATCGACGGCTCGTTGACAACGATGCCCTTGCCCGCCGCATAGACAAGAGTATTTGCGGTGCCTAAATCGATGGCCAGATCGCTCGAGAACATGCTGAAGAGCGAGCGAATGCTGTGGGACCGGGAAGAGCGTGATGGATATCCGTTGGAAGACATGGGAGAGCTGGTTCTACCTCAAAAAGCTGAAATTCGTACCTGCTGGTTGGTCTGCCTTTACGCCTATTGTACGGCCAGTCGAGCGAACGTGCGGGATTGGCCGGAAAACAAAGTATTCGGAGCTTACAGCACGCTGGGGTGACGCCGCCACTAGAGCCCAATGCCGGCCTGGAGGAAATGAACACCGAAACAGTCTTCAGCATCGCTAACGAGGCTCGGCTTCAAAAGGTTGAATCCGTTGTCGACCTTCGGAAAGAGCCATTTTCCAAACTCAAACCGAGCCCAGAATCGCGCTGATCCAGCACCCGGTAGCTCTATTCGATCTCCAGTTCTTGGATTAGTGAATACACCCAGCGGCCGTACAGGGCTCGTAGAAACATCAAACCAGAATTCTTCGGGCTCACCGGGCCCATCACCCACGAATTGGCTGGTACAAACAGGCTTTGGCCGCACGGCGCACTGAACCGAGCAAATGAAGTCGCCCCCATAAGGACTGTTGCCAACGGTTTCAAGTCGGATGGGAATGTCGTTTCTGGCCCATTCACTCGAAACATCAACTGTGTAGTGGGC
>JBAWFY010000519.1:0-5994 GCA_049592335.1 Occallatibacter sp. | reverse complement strand
AGCAGAGGCATTGTAGCCGGCGTTCGTTGGCTGCAGCGTCGCACTAGGGATCATATTGTCTTGCAAGCTCGTCCAGGCAGTTTGCAGTCCTGTCCAGTTTCCTGTCAGGCCACCGTTGAGCACTTCCAGCCAGATCCAGTAGCTGTAAGTCTCGGATGATGTTTCGTGGCCATAATCCGGAGCCTCGGCCATAAGCGTTTCTACCGAGTGATAGGGAATCTTGTCACCATTGGTTGCGGTTCCAAAATAACCGTTGGAGGAGCTGTGGAGGTCGTTGTAAAGGTCCTCAAAGTGTTGCTGGAAAGTGGTTAAAGTTGTGCTGCCGCTGCCCACCGTGAGGTCGATTGTGGCGGATGAGGTCAGCGTGCCGGAGGTGCAGGTAACTGTGATTACTGTCGTTGCATCCGTAGCCGAGGAAGGTACTGTGAACGTGAGAACGCTGGTCGTGGCCGTTGGGTTGGTAGCGAATGCAGTGGTTATTCCCGTGGGCAGACCCGATGCGGCGCAAGTTACGTTGCCAGTGAATCCGTTCACGTCCGTCACCGTGATGGTGCTGGTTCCGGTGCTTCCTGGAGCCACTGTCAGTGCTGCTGGCGAAGCCGCAATGGTATAGCCCGGAGTCCCGGTCACCGTGAGCGCGATGCTAGTGGATGCGGTCAATGTGCCCGAGGTTCCGTTAATGGTGATCGTTGAGGTGCCTGCCGCAGTCGTGCTGCTGGCAGTCAAGGTTAGAATGCTGCTGCCGGTTGCAGGGTTGGTACCGAATACAGCGGCCACGCCCGAAGGCAATCCCGAGACAGCCAGGGTTACGCTGCCCGCGAATGGACTCACATCGGTCACGGTGATGGTATCGGTTCCGCTGGCGCCGTCAGCAATCGACAGAGTGCCCGCTGCGGGTGTAAGTGAGAAACTGCCGGGTGATGCGGTCGTTACGGTGAGCGCAATCGTAGTGGATGCCGTCAGAGTTCCCGACGTTCCCGTAATTGTGACCGTGGCCTTCCCTGCCGTTGCCGTGCTGCTGGCGGTCAAGGTAAGAATGCTGGTGCCGGTTGCGGGATTCGTGCCGAATGCCGCGGTTACGCCCGTAGGCAGCCCCGAAGCGGCCAGGGTTACGCTGCCACTGAACGGACTCACATCGGTCACGGTGATGGTATCGGCTCCGCTGGCGCCGTCGGCAATCGACAGAGTTCCTGCCGCAGGTGCAAGCGAAAAACTGCCGGGCGAGACAACGCTGCCACCGCAGGTTTGTCCGTTGACGGCAAAATTCGTCGGAACTGCGTTCGTGGCGCCATTCCAAGTGCCGTTGAATCCAACACCTGTCACGCTGCCTCCAGCAGGTACGTTCCCGTTATAGTTTTCGTTTGCAACTGTAACGTTTGCGCCGCTTTGGGATTCGACGCCGTTCCACAAAGACGAAACGGTTTGGCCGTTGGCAAACGTCCAGGTCAATGTCCAACTAGTCCAAGCGGTAGGACTGGTGTTGTTGATCGTAAGCGCTGCTCCGAAAGCGGTTGTGTTTTGCGGAGAGATCGTATAAACCACCGAGCAGTTTCCGACCGGAGTTGTGCCTGTAACTGTAAGTGCGATAGTGGTCGAGGCGGTCAAAGTGCCGGAGGTCCCGGTAATCGTGACCGTTGATGTACCTGGCGCGACCGTACTACTGGCGGTCAACGTCAGAATGCTGCTGCTGGTCGCCGGATTAGTGCCGAATGTGGCGGTTACGCCTGCAGGCAGTCCCGATGCTGCGAGCGTGACGCTGCCGCTAAACGGGCTTACATCCTTCACAGTAATGGTATCGGTGGCGCTAGCGCCTTGAGCTACCGATAGAGTACTGGCCGATGGAGTAAGCGTGAAGCTCCCTGGCGATGTGCTCGTCACAGTCAGCGCAATCGTGGTAGAGGCAGTCAATGTTCCAGAGGCCCCGGTAATCGTAATCGTCGAGGTGCCTGCCGCAGCCGTGCTGCTGGCGGCGAAGGTCAGGACACTACTTCCGGTTGCCGGATTGGTGCCGAATGTGGCGGTTACGCCCGCAGGCATTCCGGATGCGGCGAGAGTCACGCTGCCGCTAAAGGGGCTCACATCCGTTACGGCAATGGTGTCAGTGCCGCTAGCGCCCTGAGCAATGGACAATGTACTCGCCGAAGCCGCCAGTGTGAAGCTGCCTGGTCCGGCTACGCCGTTTGCCGAGCATGCGATGGCAGGAACCGCATTTGTTCCTATCACGGAGGCATTAAATCCAACGCTATTATAGGAACCGCCTGCTGGAATCGCACCGTTATAACTCAGGTTCGACACTGTCACGGACTGGCCGGTCTGCGTTTCCGTAGCATTCCATAACTGTGTAATCTGCTGATTTCCGGCATAGGTCCAGGTCAACGTCCAACTGCTGAGAGCGGTTGTGCCGGTGTTGGTAATCGTAATGCCACCGGAAAAATTCCCCGGCCAACTGCTTTCAATGGTGTAGGCCGCCGAACAGGACTGAGCCAAGATACTCGGCATAGCCGTCGCGAATAGCAAAACTGCAGCCAGCGCCAATAAACCGCCTGATCTATGGGCGCTAATGAGGCCGAAGAGTCTGTTCAATTTGTCGCGCATTGTTTCTCCTTATGCATCGTGCAACTAACCCGCAGATCACAACGGGTGACCGTCTTTTGTTTCGCGAACTCAGATGAGTAAGAGTGAACACTCGGTTTGAGGCCGCAATGTGACCGAAGAGCGTGCAAGCCTGATCGTGCGCGCCTCATGACGACCTGAGTCGAATGAGATTTCGGGAGGGCCGCGGTATGGAGTGTTCGGGCCTCTGGCCCGACATCTTTTTGACCCAAGTTTGCATGTTTCTCCTTATGCGTCCGGCGTGGCTCGGTATATTGCTGCACGGAAACGCGCCGCGACTAAGATGCCGAAATGCTCTAATGCGAGAAAAGGGATAAAGTTTGCTCAAACGGCTCCGAATGGTCTTAAACCTGAGGCCCAGGTAGAGCAAACTTGAGAATCGTGGCGCATCGCGGACGCGACTCACACACTTGAAAGATGGGACAGACAGCACCGTGCCGGCTGGACAAAAATTCTCTTCCACGCGCACGCGGGCGCGCCGTAGAGAACCCGATTCAGTCACGCCTTACAGCACCTTTGAGGATGCTTGTTCGCGGCGTTTGTGGGCTTGAAATCACCCACAGCTCAACTGCGGGATGGACACTAAAACGTTTCAGTAGAGACTCGCAAGATTACGAACGCCCATCGACCAAAAGTAACATCGCATAACCAGGAGGCGACAACACTTACGCAGCGTTCCCGCTCGCCGCCACGATGGATTCAGCAGTCCACGCTGGCCGACTAGGCCGAAACGGCCAGTGATTTGGTCAATCCGCTCGTAGACGCGATCCAGCAGCATGTTCTCGCTGGCCGAAAGCTGCATGCCGACGACACGGCAGCGGGTGATGGTGATGGTCGCCGGAACAACCGGCTTCCTCCGGCCAGGGCTGCAGTCCGAGAGGCTTCCGGAGACCGCGGCGTTTATCGGGACCTATCGATGAACCACCGCATATCATTGATTCCTCACGTGCCATTGTCACCGTTCCGCAGCCTGTGAGGTAGAGGACATTCATTACCTCCCGATTGATGTAAGGCCAAAATCTCGATGCAGAACTCCAATGAACCACAGAGGAGCAATCAGACAAAGAAAACTCACAACTCAGATCACTTTACGAACATCGGGTCGATCCCCGCATGGAGTGACTTCTGAAATGCCTCCCACCCACAGGAAAAATCGGCACGGCTACAACCGGGCAAGAATACCGGAACGTGCTCGGGAGGGTTCTGGAGGCTCAGCGGCGTGGCATTGCGCATCTGGTCGAGGGTCTGCGCCGTGTAATAGGTCCGCACGGAATATTCCTCTTTGCCGGGCGTCTTCCATAACTCGAATTCCAGCGCTCCGCCGGGCGGCGTGTCATCGCGACGGCCGTCGATGATCCAGTCAAGGCCCAACGCTCCACCGATGTTCGCCAGATTGGTATCGTGACCGACGAGAATAAGAAGACGATCGCCGGGTTTGCCAATCGCGCCTTCCACCGGCTGTACGACGACTGCCTGCTGCATGGATTGAAGAATATGAAACAGCAGATTCGAGGACTGGGCTCGGGCAATGTAACTGGTGCGGTCCGCAAGGTCTTCATGCGCGACGTGAAGTTGCAGCAGATCGCGCAGCTTGCCGAGATCCACACGGCCCCAGCCCACGTTAGCGGCGTCCATGCCCTCCGTGTATTCGAGTAGCAAATCTTCCGTCATCGTGGAAGCCAGGTCAAGCGAAGTGCGGGAGTCGGAATTGCGATCGGAGTTCGTCGATGACGGGATATCGAAGATGGACAGGGGCTCTGCGGTGTCGGAGCCAGGGCAGTTTGTGCTGGCCTTGCATCCGCGCAGGATCTCTTCAAGCGCATCGAGTTGCAGACGGTAAGCCTCGGTCAATCCCTGCGGATTGGCTCCGATACGGCCAGAAATTGCGGCGGCGGCCAGTGATTTATCCAGATGCCCGACACCGGCCCCTAATGAATGAAAGAGCGGATCGTGTGTTCCTTCTGGAAGGGCGCTGACTTCAAGCGGACAACCGGGTGCAAGACCCGCGGCGAGAGCTTTGCCACTTTCGCGTGTGCGCTGGTCGGAGTCGGCCACGATGCGAATTTGCGGCGCATGCGCACATCCGCTCGGCAAAAGCAATCCCTGCGCGGCCAGTCGCTCACGGTCATAAGCGCCAAGCTGCATCATCAGATGAGCGCCATGTTCAGTCAGGTAGCCCGGCGGAACACTCCACTTGGGCCACGGCTCAGCTGAGTATCGATTAAGCTGGTCAGTCTTGCCCGTAGGCGAGCGCACTCCATGGCGGCTGACGATGACCACGAATTTCAACTCGCCGTCCTGTTCAACGGGATTTCTCGTACTGGCGACGGTTGGCGTTTGCGCCCCTGCCGTTGAGTACACGCGAATCTCAGCCGGCTTTCCGCCCAGTCCCGGAACGCCGACATAGAGCAGATTCTGCGCCGGAACAAACAAGCCTGTCTTCGCTCCAGCAGCTGTATGCACGACTTCGAGCGGATGGAGATTCTTCGCTTCATCCACCTGGTATGAATCAATTTCGCCGGCGCCGCTGATGACATACACACGGTGCAGCGCGGGGTCGTAGAACAGATCGTCGGCTCCATCCGCTGCCGGCTGGCTCGCGATCTCTTTTCCTGTCGATGCGTCCAGAGCAATCAGCATTCCCGGAGTCCGGCACGCAACATATAACAGCTGGTGCACGCTGTCGAAGGCCATCGGCACATTGTCGGTGGCCTTGGTCAGCTTCCAATGCGCCGCAACCGCTTTACCGGTCGCGTCAATCGTCGCTACTTCACCCGCCTCAGCGATATTGGAGAAGACGCGCCCGCCTTGCGGATCAATGTCAAGCGCCTCCGGATGGGTTGCTACCGAAAGATTTGCAATCAAGCTGAAGTGTGCCGTGTCCACCACAGCGACATTGGCTGGATTCGCCGCGTCAGAGCCGCCGTTGCCCACAAAGAGCAGGCGATTAGCCTCGTCATAGACCATGTCGTCGGCATCGTCGGTGAGTTTGATTCTTCCGGCCAGAGCGAGTGGTTGTCCGTTGTAGACTCTGAGTTCACCCAATGTGCCATCCGCGACATAGAGACTGCCGGTTGCTGCAACCCACGTCAGGCCGTGTGGCTTGCCGAGACCGGCAATGCTCTGTTGCACATGCTCTGTCTTGAGATCGATTACTTCCACGGAGTGATTGCCCGTCGCGGCGATGAAAAGGCGGTTGCCCGCGGTGTCGATGGCCAAGTGGTCGAATTTTCCGGTGACACCCGGTAAAACGATGATTTGTTTTGGCGTAAGGGGCGCCGGGACCTGTGCGTTCGCCGAGAATACCGACGGCAAAAGGAATACTAGAGCAACCACGCATTTCTTCATGGACTCTTTCTCGGCGTGCAGCCCGCCCTGAGC
>JBAWFY010000518.1:0-2209 GCA_049592335.1 Occallatibacter sp. | reverse complement strand
ACCCACTACGCCCCAGTGGAAGATGACCGTGGCTAAAATGCTGAAGAAGAACATCAGAATCGAAATCGCCGAAGCGGGCATGTTTCGGAACAGGTCTTCCGCGGCGACATTGGCCTGGGCGGGGATGGAATTGACCATCTGGGGCCAGATGCTCAACGCGATGAGCAAGCCGGCCAAGCGGAGCTCCGGGCTCGGGTCCAAGCGAACGTACAGGACGATGCCAGCGGTGGCCAGAGTTGCCATGATCGCCTGCAACTGAAGCGTGCGCAGGAAAATGAAACGCGCCGTGCCCCTATCGCCTTTCCCAAGGAACTCTGCCATGTACTTGCGGAGCGTGGCGGGAATGCCGACCGCTCCCAGATTGCAGACGGTCATCGCCACCCATTGCACAAAGATGATGTAGCCCGCCTGCTTCGGCCCAAGATAGCGGGCAATGGCGATCGACGTAAGGAGGGTAAGGATGTTATCGATGGCTGTTTCGACCCCGTACCATCCCGTATTCTTCGCGATCGTCTTGGTGTTCGACATATCCGTAGAGATCAATTCCAGGGGAGCAGGAGCGGTCAAGGTCAACGGCGCGATTTACGTAGAGAGAACGCAGCCCGGCGGCATGGCCGCCGGACCCGTCACCGACGATGGATTAACCGAGCGTGCCCAGCGCCGCCTGCGCATCCTTCGCGGTTGGTGAATTAGGCTCGAGGGAAATCGCCTTCTTCAGGTGCATCGCGGCGTTGCTCTTGTCTTTGAGTTTGCTGTACACCATGCCCAGGTGATATTGCATGGTGGCGTCGCCGGGTTGGGCTTTTACCGCCTCCTCCAGCAGGTCGCGCGCAAAACCGTACGTGCCCTTGTAGTAGTAAGCCCAGGCCAGCGTATCGGCGGTGCTCGGAGAATTGGGCAGGCTTTGCCGGGCGCTCTGCGCCAGCGACAAAGCGACATCGGTGTTTTCGCCGTTCTGGAGCATCAGGTAGGCGAGGTTGTTCGCCGCCAGCGGCTGGCGGGAATCGATTTGGAGAGCCTTCTTGTAATCGGCCTCGGCCTGAACTTTATTTCCACCTGATTCCTCGAGAGCTCCAAGACGCGCCGTTGCGCCAGCATCGTCTGGGTGCGCCGCGACCCATTGCTGCCAGGTGGCGATGGCGCTTGCGGTCTGGCCGCGCATTACCGCGATCTGCGCGAAGACGGTAAACGCATCGTTATCGCCGGAGTTAATCTGCATGGCTTTCTGCGCTGTCGCCGAGGCTTGGTCGAGATTCTTGTTTTGCGCCTGTAACTCGGCGAGGATATCGTAAAAGCCGCTGTTCCGCGGCCGCTTGGCGATTTGCTGGTTCACGAGGGCCATGGCTTTTTCCGGCTGCTTCTGAGACAGGTCGTAGCCGACCAGAAGGCGGAGCGCGTCGACGGAGTCGGGGTCGTATTGCAAGGCCTGTTCGAGCTGCGGGACGCCCTCAGGGAAGCGCTTCTGGTAGAAACGCAGCTTGCCCATCGCAAGGTAGCCGACGGCGCTCTGCGGGGCCACGGAAATTGCGGTCTTTAAATCGGCTTCCGCCTTGGTGGAATCGTCGTGTTTGAGGTCGGCGAGAGAGCGCCAGACATAGGCAGGCGCAAAGCGCGGAGCCGCGGCGATGGTTTTGTCTGCCACGTCGGCCAGCAGCGACATGTCGCCGAGCTCAGTCGCGATTCCCGCCAGCTCTTCTTCGGCGCCAAGGATCGCGGGATTGAGCTTTTGCACCTCGAGGAAGCTTCTCTCCGCCAGATCTTGATCGCCGTTGGCCAGGGCCGCTCGGCCGAGCCAGTACTGCAGGAACGGATCTTTGGGAGAATCCTTTACGGCAAGCTCCAGAGCATTGACGGCGTCACTGGCTTTGCCGGCATCGATCAGCACAATACCATTCAGGGCAATCACCTGCGGGTCTTTGCCATGCTTCTTCATCATTGTGGCAACGACGGAGCGGGCGGTGTTGATATCGCCGGCCTCAATGAGCGCGCGCGCGTAGGCTTTCTGCAGGGACTCGTCCTTGGGATGCGCGGCGGCGATGGTGGCGAATTCCGCTTTGGCCTTGTCGAACTGCCCGGTGGAAATGTAGTAGTCGGCAAGCAGGCGAACTCCCTGAGGATCGCCGGCGAGATCGCGCGACGCCTGGCGAAGCACTTGCTCGGCGCGAGCCTGGTCGCCCATGCTCAGGATTACCTTCGCGAGATCCTGTCG
>JBAWFY010000517.1:0-1825 GCA_049592335.1 Occallatibacter sp. | reverse complement strand
CACCAAGCAAGCCGAGGCGCTGCTGCCCAAAGATGCGCAATGCGCGCACTGCCAAGGCGCAGCATTCCGCAAAGAGACCGACATTCTCGATGTTTGGCTCGATTCCGGCGTGAGTTGGCTTGCGGTTTGCGAATCCGATCCGGATTTGAGCGCCGCGTACAAGGGATTTCAGGCTGGCGACAGCAAAAATGGCGCGAGTGAAGTTCTCTATTTGGAAGGCGGCGATCAGCATCGCGGCTGGTTCCACTCCTCACTGCTCACTTCGGTTGCGCTGCGCGGCCGCGCTCCGTACTCGCACGTGGTCACGGCTGGCTGGACCCTCGACGAGCAGGTCCGCGCCATGTCGAAATCTCTAGGCAATGGCGTCGATCCGGTCGACATCGCCAACCGAATGGGCGGCGAAATCGTCCGCCTCTGGGTCGCCTCGGTCGACTTCCGCGAAGACATGGCCGCCAGCGAAAACCTGATGCAGCGCTGTGCCGAGCTCTACAAAAAGCTTCGCAATACCTTCCGCTTCCTGCTCGGAAATCTGCACGGCTTCGACCCCGCGCACGACCGCGTACCGGAGAGCGAACTCCTCCCGCTCGACAAATACATGCTCGCCCGCACCCGCGAGCTGGCCGAAAAAATTGTCGGTCCAGACGGCAATTCGGGCTGGTACGGAGCCTTCGAGTTCCACCGCGTCTACCAGGCGGTGAACGAATTCGCCATCGTCGACCTGAGCGCGTTCTATCTCGACGTGCTCAAAGATCGCATGTACACATTCGCGCCTACAAGCCACGAGCGCCGCTCGGCGCAAACGGTCCTCTGGCAGATCACCGAAGCGCTGGTGCGGCTGGTTGCGCCCATCCTCACCTTCACAGCCGATGAAGTCTGGGAACATTTGCCCAAGGTCGAAGGCCGCGAAGCTAGCGTGCATCTCGCGCTGTTTCCTAAGCCAGAAGAGATTTACACGCAGGCCCCAACTTCCTTAATCGAGATGTGGGGAAATCTTTTCCAAATCCGCGACGAAGCTTTGCGTCATCTTGAGGAAGGCCGTCAAGCAGGGAAGATCGGGAAAGCGCTTGAGGCCGAACTTGAGATTAGTGCATGGGGGCATTATGCCGACGCTCTCAAAACACTCATAAAAGCTGCCGGCCTTAAGGAGTTCTTTAACGTCTCGGCCGTAAAGTTTATTGATGTATCTGAGACGCGCCTTTTCAATGAGCCGCTTGACCTCGGGAAGCCCTCTTCCGCGAGAGACTACGACCAGAATGGTAATTTCCGCGTCAAAGTCCTTTCCGCCTCCGGCACAAAATGCGCCCGCTGCTGGAACTTCATGCCCGAAGTCTCCGACTACGGCATCTGGCAGAACGTCTGCACCCGCTGCCAATCCGCGCTCAAAGAAAGGGGCATCGAACCGCAATCAATTCCTGAGGAAGCAACCGATGATCGTTGAAAAGCAACCGCAGATCCTTCGTCGCTACGCTTCTCAGGATGACAATGCTTGGAGGAGAACCGCCCTGGAGACCACCGCATGAGCTGGCTTCCGCCCCGCCGTCTCCCCTGGCTGCTCCTCATCGCCATCTCCGTCTTCATCGCTGACCGCCTAGCCAAAGCCTGGGTCGTCGCCCACGTTCCCCTTGGCGGCGCCATCCCCGTCATCGATCACGTTCTCCGCATCTCGCACTGGACCAACAATGGCGCGGCCTTCTCCATGTGGGCCGACTCCACTTCACCCCGTCTCGTGAATCGCGTCCTCACCGGCGTCAACTTTTGTGTCGCAGCCGGCGTTCTTGCCGGGCTCATCCGATTGGGCAATCGCATTAGCCTCATGACCGTGGCC
>JBAWFY010000516.1:0-5157 GCA_049592335.1 Occallatibacter sp. | reverse complement strand
TCTACATCGTCGTACTTCAGCGTTCATGAGTTCGGATACGTGGCAAATTCAGAGCGCCCATCAATCCGCGAAGCAAAGGAAGCCCTTTCCAACTTGAAGGAGTTCCTCGCCGAGATTTCATCTGATGGCTACGATCTCATCAGTAAAGAGCTAGGCGACACACCGGACTTGCGCAGGCGTAGCTACTGGGAGCACTGCGAATTATTTCATTAGTTCTTAACTCTGCGCTTCACTTGCTTCGCTCGTGTGACCGGGTAAAGCCTCAACGGTAACTTTCAGTTGGTAGGCCGTCTCCAGTTTCGCCACGGCTCGGCCAGGAACGCTGGCGAGAGGTGCTGATAACGGACGATCAGGGGAGAAAGGGGATTATGCACTGGGAACTTGACGCGAAAAGCACTGCGCTCCTACGCCTTCTCATGTCGCTTTTTCCAGGTGTTGACGCCGATGATCCCCGGACGTTTACTAGCTATAAGGCAGTACATACCGCGCTCGGTTTACCGCTCAACGGTCCAACCTATGGACAGAGCCTCAACTCCCACGGCATGGGCCTGCTCGCGGAGTGGGCCAACGAACGAGGCTATCCTGCCATCACAGGTCTTATCACAACTGAGAGCGAACATCGACCTGAAAAAGGGTTCTTCAAGTTCTACGGTAAGGATGAACTCGCAGACATTCCATGGTGGCTACAAGAAGTTGCCAAAGCGAAAGTCTTTGACTGGGCAGGCGCAATTCAAAGGAACATTGGCGAGTCGAGCAGCACCTATCCCGGAAACGGGAACATTGGAAACGACTCAACCAGCAGCTCAAAGCCAGGAGCGATACTTCGCCTGCACGATATCGCTCAACCCGACAGCAAATTCTTTCTAAAGTCAGAGTGGGGTCCGCTATCTGATTTTTGGCCAGTCGTTGCATTTTCCCCGGTTTCATTGAAGTCGAAAATTCAGCGGCAATATCGTTCCTCGTCAGATTTCATTGTCTACACAGGGACACAAGGAAGAGACACCTCTGAAGAAGCGCATCGAAGTCGGCTCCTCTCTTTGGTGAGGATTGACAAGACCAGGACATACGACACCAGCGACGTAATTCCACCGGCCAGTTGGGCGTGGGCACAGGAAAATCACCCCGGCAGGTGGCCTTTTGCTTTTAAGGTCCTTCAGGGGTGGTCGATTGTCGATCCTCCCCGCTCGACGGATCTCATTCCAGTTGCGTATTCACAGATCGGGCAGTATCCATACAAGGGCAATGTGTTGGAGATTGAGGGGGCTGAGCGGGAAGCACTTCTCGATCTTGAGATTTCTCCCCTCGAATTGACCAATGTATCGAAGGCGCATGGAACTATTAGCCTCAACGACCTACTGAAAGACAAGATCCTTAATGAGGAAGCCGTTCGGATAGCCGCGTTGGTCAATTCGCGAGTCACAGCTTCTGGCACTATCTTTCAGGGCAAGAAACCGGACCGGAGCGCACCGACTGATTTTATACTCAAGGTTGCGGAGCTTCTCAGAGCTACCCCACTCACGTGCGCTCTTTGCGGAGGGCTCATGTATCTCAAGCCCGCCAATAGGCTGCTACAGCCTTCACCCGACCGGATTGATAGTAAAGTTGGCGATTACGGGCCAGCCAACTTTCAGCTTGTGCACCTCGCTTGCAACCTCGGAAAGAACAGCGCGACGGAAGCGCAATTCAATGAGTGGCTGCAAATCGTGAAATCGGGCGCAGAGCAGGCACCCGATTAGGTTCGAGGATCGTCTGCGCTCTCGTTGCGCAAACCTTGCGCCTCTGTTTCTGAAAGTGATGCAGGGTGAGAAGCCAAAGCCCTGTTCGCTCTGGGCCGCACCCCTAGGGTCGGACAACTAATTTGGCAGACAGTTTCTTCCAAGATTGCCGTCATAAAGCTCGCAGATACTCGCGGGCTTCAGGACAACCGTGCGCGAAAATATCCCGGAAATAGTTCTGTTAAGTTCTGCAAAACGGGCTAAGAGCCACACATTTGGGGGTACATTTGGGGGTATCTCTGCCGGGCGATAATGGATACTATTGAAAACGTGTTACTTACGCGTCGATACTAATCCAATCGTGCTCAGGGACTTCGTCTACCCGATCTTGATTCCATCAAGCCAGACTTCACACCCATAACGAACGATTGGATGATTTATGCGATGAGGCCAATCATTGAGTCCTTTCGGTCGTTATGTTCGTAAAGGCGAACGAGCTGAGGAAAGCAACTTTACATGCGATTCTTCTGTTGGAGTGCAGATCGCATGAATCCCCGCGAGAGCCGGAGCACTCCTCCGGAGCGAAAATGAGAAGCAACTTCCGCAGCCAGGATTGCTTGTAACATTCAACTCGGTGCCGTGGTGTTGTGCAATCCACTTGGCAAGGGCAAGGCCCAAGCCGGAGCCTGCTGGAACACTCGCGTTAGCCGGCGCTACACGGTAGAAGCGATCAAAGATTCGGAGCCTGTGCTCGACTGCAATTCCTATGCCGCTGTCATGCACGGAGACAACGATACACTCCCTATCGACTGCGGCATTCAACTTGATTACCCCTCCCGGAGGCGTATATTTGCTCGCATTCTCAAGCAAAATCGAGAGCAGCCGGGTGATACCCTGAACGTCGCAAAGCACGACAAGATCGTCTTTCGGCGTCTCCACGTGGAATTCAAGCATTGCATTGTTCATTGTGCTCTTCCACGTGTCCGCAATCTGATTGAAAAGAACATTTACTCTGACAGGTGCAACGTTGATAGTTTCCGCGCCTCCATCGGCCCGCGCCAAGGCGAGCAAGTTCTCCACCAGACCGGTCATTCGCACCGTCTGTTCATGCAGACGGCGGAGGATGGCGCGATACTCTTCACTCTCGCGTGGTCGATAGAGGCCCACTTCAATCTCGGTGCGCAACAGGGTAATGGGAGTGCGCAATTCATGCGAAGCGTTTCCGGTGAAGGTGCGCACGCTGGCAAATGCTTTATCGATGCGCTCCAGCATCTGGTTCAAGGTTTGAGAGAGATCGAAGATCTCGTCTTTGGCGCGAGGCACTGGTAGGCGGATGTCGAGATTGCGATCATTGATGCGGCGCGCTTGGGCAGCAAGTACGGTGACAGGGTTGAGAACCTTGCGGCTCATGAAGTGGCCGGCAAGCGAGGAAACGAAAAGCCCAATCGTAGCAAGCAGAAGAAGCTGTATGCGGAGATTAGATAGAATCGCCAGCGTTTTGTTGAGAGTCAGGCCAGTCTGCACGGTGTAGCGAACACCGTGAATCGAAATCGGTTCGATGAGGCCGCGGACCGAAGAAGACTCCGCAGTGTAGGTGAAGTATGCGCCAGCCGCAGGAGCTTGCTGCGGGAGCACAAGCTTCGGGTATGCGGCGACAACATGCGGCGAGCGGTAGATCCAGTTACCCTGCTCGTCTATCACCTGTAACCACTTATTGCCGTGACTGACGTTGTATGCAGCAGTGATGGCATCGTGCAACTGAGCTTGGGTCTCGCCAGCTGGGCGGCTCTCAACAAAGCGGCGAACGCTGCGTACACGCTGCTGCAGTTCCTCGTTTTCGAGATCGTTGATGGCTCGGTGCACCATCCAAAGTGAGATGAAGCCGATGGTAAACATGGCGGTCGCAATTGCTAGCGAATACCACAACGTGAGCCGGATTCGAATCGGCAGAGACCTAATCACGATTCTCCTTCCAGCGTGGGATTCCTAAAAAGATAGCCTGAACCGCGCACCGTACAGATCATCTTCCTGCGGTAAGGTGCGTCGATCTTCGCGCGCAGAGAGTTTACAAGAACATCGAGAGCAGTTGTTCCGACCGGATGGTCTGTGCCCCAAATGAAGTCCATCAGCGTCTGCCTTGGCACGCACTGGCCCAGTCTTCGCACCAGGCATGTGAGCAGCAGGAACTCAAGGCGCGTCAGGTCAATGCCTTCGCTGCTGCGCGTAACCGTGTGCCTGACTGGATCGATCACGACGTCGCCGGCCTTGAACGTACCGTCTCCTCTCTCACGAACGCGCCGCGCTATGGACTGCAACCGCACCACCAGTTCAGGAAAGGAAAAAGGCTTGGTCAGGTAGTCGTCTGCGCCGAGGTCGAGACCGCGGATGATGTCATCCTCCGTATCGCGAGCAGTCAGGATCAACACGGGCGTCGTGCGCGGCCTCGCCCGCAAGGCCTGTATCAGCGCATACCCGTCCAGCTTCGGCAACCCAATGTCCAGCACAATCGCGTCGAATTCATGCGCTGCGGCAATCTCCAATCCCGTCTCGCCATCGGCGGCCATCATAATGGCAAAGCCATGCTCACAAAGTCCCTTACGCAACAACTCCAGCATTCGAGACTCGTCTTCGATAATGAGGATTCGCATTTGTGCCGTATTTCTTAGCGTAATCGCGAAGTGCAGAGAACTGGCATCGAGGCCGCAGTGAATTCATCACAGATTCACAACTCGCTTTAGGACGCGTCGCCGAACCTTAGAAAAAATTCATCCGTCCGTAAACAACGCTTTACTGAAGCAGCGAAAGCTAGTGCAAGTGATGCCGCACCATCCGTGGCGTCAGAGCCCGCAGATTTCAACCGCGCAGTTCAAGGAGGATCATGTCAAACAAGGCTGTTATTCTATCGCTCCTTCTCGCTATGTTCTTTTTCTCTCTCAAGATAGGCGCCTCATCAGGCACCCCGCTGGGTGCCGCGACAGCCGAGAAAAACTCCGCCGAAGCCAACGGCAGCGTAAGTGGGACTGTCAAAGACATATCCGGCGCAGTGCTGCAGGGTGCGCGAATCGACCTGGAGCCGGCGACGAGAATCGTGTCGTCGGATGCGCAAGGCAACTTTGTCATACAAGATGTCAAACCGGGCTCATATACGGTGACAATCTCCTACGTTGGATTCACCGCGTTCTCCACGAGCATTGAAGTCACCGCAGGCAGGCCCACGTCGCTAGATGCAACGCTCGTCGTGAGCACGACGAATCAGCAGGTTACGGTAAGCGCCGCCTTGGAGGGCGATGTCGCCGCGATTAACGAGCAGCGCGTGTCAGAAAACATTCTGAATGTTCAAACCGATGTGCAGATTCAGAGTCTTCCCAATGCGAATATCGCGGACGCGCTCGGCCGGATGTCTGGCGTGACGATCCAGCGCAACGAAGGCGAGGGACAGTAT
>JBAWFY010000515.1:0-3047 GCA_049592335.1 Occallatibacter sp. | reverse complement strand
CCGCCGTCTCCTTGTATTCTTCGAGCGCCATCATATTCACCGGTCCCATCTGCTCGAGCTTTTGCTTCAGGCCCCTGCAATTTTCTTCTTCCGCAGCCAGTTCATCACCCGCCAGCCGCGCGATCTCCGCATCGGCGCGCAGCACCTGTGCCTCCACATTCACTTCGGCCAGGCAGCTGGCCTCAAGATATTCAAGATCGGAGTGCAGCTTGGCCAGCTCGCTCGAGAGCGCCGCGCGGCTTTCGCGCAACTGATCCAGCGCTGTGCGGCCAGTCTTCAGTAGCGTTTCCAATTCGGCCAGTTGCACGCGCAACGCATGCGCCTGCTCACCGATGGAATGAGCGCTGGCGAGCGCCGCCGTACGCGTCTCGGTCAGCTCCTTTTGCCGCTCCACTAGCTCGACATTCTCCCGGATGCGCTGCTCACGCTCAGCCACGGCCGCAGTACGCTGCTGTTCGATGGTTTGTACTCGCCGCGTCAGGTCGTTGAAGATCCGGTCGATGCGCTGGAAGGCCGCATCGGCGCCGCGCCGCCGTTCTTCCAGGCCGGCCAGCTCCGCTGTCATCTGCGCGGCTTCCTGCTGCAGCGTCTCACGCTTTTGCCGCAGAGACTCGAGTTGTGTCTGGCGCTCGTTCAGGCTGCTATCCGCCTGCGCGTGCTCGGCCTCAAGCCGCGTCGCCTCTTCGCGCTTCTCCGCAATCGCACCGTGCTTGGCTTCGCGCGCGTCCTTGTTGCGTCCGGCCTGCGCTTCCCACTCCTGCAGCCGCCGTTCGATGCGCTGCGCTTCGGCTTCCATCTGCTTGAGCGCCGCGCCCAGAGTTGCCGCTTCGCTTTCGCCCTGACGGCGCTCTTCGCCGCGCGTTTCGAGTTGCGCGGTGAATTCCTCAACCGCGCGGCTCAGAGTTTCAGCGTCCTTCTGCGCCTGATCGAGATCGGCTTCGAGCTTCGCCAGCCGGGTTTCCGTTTCGCGCAACTCGCGCTTCAGCGCCAGCGGCCCCTCGCTCGCCGGTTTACCGCCCGTCACCGTCGAGCGGTGGAAGCACTCTCCGTCCGGCGTCAGAAAATAGGCATGCCCATAACGCAGCGCGAACCGTTGTGCGTCGATGGCATTCTGCGCCAGGTAGCCATGCCGCAGCCTGGGCAACACCCTTTCGAGCGAGCGCCCAAACCCATTGAGCACCTTTACGGCATCGCGCAGCGCCACCACGCCCGGCTCCTGCACATCCACTTCGCCGGATTGAAAGAGCTCGCCCTGCGCATCGGAGTGAATCAGGAATGTCGCCCGGCCGTCGCTGGTCTTCAGCACGCGCACACCCTCTTCGGCCACGCCCCAGCTCTCCACAACGACATAATTCAGCTCTTCGCGCAGGAATTCGTCCACCACGCCTTCGTACTCTCCACTGACCTCCAGAAAATCTGCCAGCGTGCCCACCGGAGCAACCGACGGTCCCAGTGCACCCGGCTTCAGTAGCCGCCGCACGGAATCGGTGGCGTAACCATGGTTGCGAATCAGGGCCTGCAGCGAATCGCGCCGGCCCACTACGGCTGCCTGTTCGCCGCGCAGCCGGTTCGCTTCGGCGCGCCGCACGTTTTCATCGTTGCGTTTGCTCGCGAGTGTCTCGCGCAGGGCCGCAATCTCCTGTTCGAGCTGCTTCACCGTTCCATCAGCGGCCGCGAAGCGTAATCTGGACTCGCCGATCTGCACGCCTAGGTTTTCCGATTCCACGCGAGCCTGGCCGATTTCGCTATTCAGCCGTTCCGCTTCACGCTCCAGCGCGGCCAAGCTCTCTTCGCCCTGCGCGATGTGGTTGCGCGCGTTGCTCGAGAGCGTAAGCAGATGCATCACGTGGCGGCGCTCTATCTCAAGTTCGCGCTCGGCTTTGAAGACTTCCTCGGCCGCCGCCCGCGCTTCATGCTGCCGCGCTTGAACCTTGGTGTGAAACTCGTGCGCCTCGCCAGCCGCGGTTTCTAGGAACGTCTTTTGCTGAGCTCGCTCTTCTTCCACGCCCGCCAACTGCGTCCGTGTCTGTTCCAGTTCCGCGCCCGACGCCTCAACCCGCGCCTCCAACTCGCTTACGCGCTCCGTGTTGCTGCGTTCCCGCGCCGCGGCCCGCTCCAGCTCTACGGCCGACGCGCTGGCGCGTGTCTGCGCTTCCAGGCCCTCACGCTCCAGCTCGTAACCGTGCTCTGTGATTGCGTGCTGGCTCGCCTCCTGCTGCGTGATTTCTTCGACGGAGCTATTCACCCGCTCGGTCAACGAGGCAATCTCCGCCTCTAATCGCGACTGGTCCGCATCCATCGCTGCCATGCGGCTGGCAAGCACCACGCGCAGCCGGCCCCTCAGCTCTTCGCGCACCGCGGCGAAGCGCTCGGCCTTCGCGGCCTGGCGCTTCAAGCTGTTCATCTGCCGCGTGACTTCTTCAAAGATGTCGTCTACGCGCGCCAGGTTTTGCTTCGCGCTCTCGAGGCGCAGTTCCGCCAGGCGCTTCTTGGTCTTGAAGCGCGTCACCCCGGCGGCCTCTTCGATAATCGCCCGGCGCTCGTGAGGCTTCGAGCTGAGCAGTTGCCCGATGCGCTCCTGCCCGATGATGGCATAGCTCTCCGGGCCGAGGCCCGTGCCCATGAAGATGTCCTGAATATCGCGGAGCCGGCAGAGTTTGCCGTTCAGCAGATATTCGCTTTCGCCGGTACGGAACAGTCGCCGCGTGATGACGACTTCACCCTTCTGCGGCCGCGAGTGGAACTTGCGCCGGCGAATCTTTAACACCACGCCCTGAGGCCCCTGATTTGCCTCGGCGCTTTCGCCGGGCGCCTGCGCCAGCTGCGCCACCTGCGGTGGGGCAGCCTTTGGGTCAAGATCCGAATCCTCGACCGCTTCTTCCTCCATCACCTGTCCCGGCTGTTCGTTGGCAGCAATCTCGTCGGCCTCAGCTGCGCGCTGGCGGCGCAGCTCTTCTTCGTTCCAATCGGACGGCTCTTCGTGATCGACCACTACTTCAGGTTCGACAGGCACTGGCCCCTCGTAGGCCTCGGGATCGATCATGGTC
>JBAWFY010000514.1:0-3926 GCA_049592335.1 Occallatibacter sp. | reverse complement strand
GCTGCTGGCTGATATAAACATCGATCGCGTGTTTATCGGTTCCTGCACCAATGGGCGCATCGAGGATTTGCGGGCGGCGGCGAAGATTGCGGCGGGTCGGAAAGTGTCAAGCCACGTGAGCGCGATGGTGGTTCCCGGATCGCAGCAGGTGAAGGCGCAGGCGGAGAAGGAGGGTCTCGATCGCATCTTCATCGAGGCCGGATTCGACTGGCGCGAGCCGGGATGTTCGATGTGCCTTGGGATGAATCCCGACATTCTTGCGCCGGGCGAGCGCTGCGCTTCAACTTCGAACCGGAACTTCGAGGGCCGGCAGGGACGTGGTGGACGCACGCACCTGGTTTCACCGGAGATGGCCGCGGCGGCTGCGATTGCAGGGCACTTTGTTGACATCCGGACGTGGGAAGTTTACGAGGAGGTAACTGCCTGATGCAGCCGTTCAAGACACTCACGTCGCAGGCCGCTCCGCTCGACCGCACCAATGTTGACACCGACCAGATCATTCCCAAGCAGTTTTTGAAGCGCATTGAGCGCACGGGTTACGGCGATTTTCTGTTCTTTGACTGGCGGCGGACTGCCTCCGGCGATCCTGATCCGGACTTTGTGCTGAATCAGGAGCGTTACAAGGGCGCGCAGATTCTCATCGCCGGAAAAAACTTTGGATGCGGATCGAGCCGCGAGCACGCGGCATGGGCGCTGGAGAATTTTGGCTTTCGCGCGGTGATCGCGCCGAGCTTTGCCGACATTTTCTTTTCCAATGCGGGCAAGAACGGTATTGTTTTGGTTCGTCTCTCTGAGTCGGAGGTGAATGCTCTCCTCCAAAACGCACAGAAGATCCCAAACTATCAATTGACGGTCTCGCTTGAAGCACAGACGGTAACGGATGTGCATGGATTCAACGCGACATTCGAGATTGATCCCTTCCGCAAGTTCTGTTTGCTGGAAGGGCTGGACGATATCGGACTCACCTTGCGTCACGCGGCGGAGTTGGACAAGTTTGAGAAACAACATGATGGTGCAGGTTGGTTGAAGGCTAGAAGCTAATAGCTGTTCTTGAGGAGTTGGTTATGGCGAACAAGGGAAACGCGAAGACCGAAGAGCAGGCAGCGAATGGCAGCGCGGCGGCTGCGCCGAGCGATGATTCGCACGCACACTTGACCACGCCCACGCGGCTCACAGGCTCTGAGATTCTGTGGGCGACGCTTGTCGGCGAGGGTGTTACGGACGTCTTCGGCTATCCTGGCGGAGCAATTCTTCCCGCCTATGACGCGCTGCGTAAGTTTCCCATTCGCCACGTGCTGGTGCGCCACGAACAAGGCGCGGCGCACATGGCCGACGGCTACGCGCGCGCTTCGGGCAAGGTGGGAGTGGCGATTGCAACCAGCGGCCCGGGAGCGACGAATCTCGTCACCGGCATTGCCACCGCGATGCTCGACTCCATTCCGATTGTGTGCATTACCGGCAACGTTTCGAGCAAGGTGCTGGGCACGGACGCATTTCAGGAAGTGGACATTACGGGCATCACGCTGCCCGTGACGAAGCACAATTTTCTGGTGAGCAAAGCAGAGGATCTGGCCGGCGCGCTGCGCCTGGCGTTTCAGATTGCGCGATCGGGCCGTCCCGGGCCGGTGCTCGTGGATATTACCAAGGATGCGCAGCAGGCGACGGCGATCTTCGACTTTGAAGCTGCCAAGCCGCGGCCTTATCGTCCGCACCCGATGCTGAAGGTTGAAGATTCGGGACTGGCGGCGGCCGCGGAGTTGATTCGTAATGCGAAGCGGCCGGTGATTCTGGCCGGGCACGGAGTGATGGAGTCCGGCGCCATGGAGCAGATGCGCACGCTGGCCGAGAGAACGCAGATTCCCGTTGGGCTGACGCTGCTCGGGATCGGCGGTTTTCCGGCGTCGCATCCGCTGTGCCTGGGCATGATGGGCATGCACGGCGAGTCGTGGGTGAACAACGCGATTCAGGAAGCCGATTTGCTGATTGCCTGCGGCATGCGCTTCGACGATCGCGTGACGGGAACGCTGGCGACGTACTCGACGAAATCCAAGAAGATTCACATCGAAGTCGATCCCTCGGAAGTGAACAAGAACGTGAAGGTCGACGTGGCGCTGGTGGGCGATCTGCGTGAGGTGCTCGAACAACTGCTGCCACGCATTGCAGGGCGCGACGGCGGAGCGTGGCTGAAGAGCATCGAAGCCAGCAAAGGCGCTTCCGCGGTGCGCGACATCAAGAATCTGCCAGATTCCGGACACCTTTACGCAGCGCATGTGATGCATGACATTTGGCGGCTGACCGGCGGCAATGCCGTGGTTGTGACCGACGTAGGCCAGCACCAGATGTGGGAGGCGCAGTATTACCATCACGACCAGCCGCGCACGCTGATCACTTCCGGCGGACTTGGCACCATGGGTTTTGCGCTGCCGGCGGCCATTGGCGCCAAGTTTTCCTGTCCTGAGAGAGAGGTTTGGGTGGTTGCCGGTGACGGCGGATTCCAGATGACGGCGGCTGAACTGGCCACGATTGCGCAGGAGAAGATCAAGATCAACATCGCCGTCATCAACAACGGTTATCTAGGCATGGTGCGGCAGTGGCAGGAGTTTTTCTACGAACGCAACTACGAGGCTACGCCGATGGTGAGCCCGGATTTTGTAAAGCTGGCCGATGCCCACGGCATTCGCGGGCTCGCGGTGCGCACGCGTTCTGAGGTTGAGGCCGCGGTCGAGGAAGCGCGCTCCCATTCAGGCGCGTTTCTGCTTAATTTCATGGTTGAAAAGGAAGATTCGGTGTACCCGATGATCCCGGTGGGCAAGGGATTGCACGAGATGATTCGCAGGCCAGGGCACGATCCGCTCGAAGAGACCGCAAGCGACTAGTTGGGAAAAGGTGGAGAAGCGATGAACGTTCAAGTAGGCAGACCGAATTCAGCGATCAGCCTGTCGCGATGGTCGACAGGCTTGATCGCTTGTGTCGTGCTGTTTGCCGGCGTTACGGCTTATGGGCAATCCACTTCCGCAGATGAGGCGCAGATCGATTCTCTGCTCGCCAAGTATCGTCAATCGGTCGATACGCTCGATCCGGCATTGATTACAGAAATTTGGTCGAATGATTTGCAGGTTTCCTTTATTCATCCCCTTGGAACCGACGAGGGACTCGATCAAATCCGAGCCGACATCTTCGGTAAGATCATGGGTATGTTCTCCAAGCGTGACCTGACTTTCGACACCAGGACCATTCATGTGAACGGCGATTCCGCCTGGGTGGAGATAACCTGGACATTTCGAGCAGTGTGGAAGGACTCGGGTAAGCCGGTCACTACGAAGGGACGCGAGACGCAGGTTTTGGTTCGTGAAAATGGCGCATGGCACATCGTTCATGTGCATTATTCGGGTCCGCCGACCGAGATCGTTAAAAAGGGAGTCTGAAGTTATTTTAACGGCGTTCTTGTCCCAGGAGCGATGTAGGAGTTGGCGCTGGCCGGGACGGAGTAGCCGCGAAGGAAGGAAATACGGCAATCATGCTGCATACATTTGTTGCGTACGTTGAAGACAAGCCGGGAGTGCTGACGCGCGTGGCGTCGCTGTTCCGGCGGTTGAACATCAACATTATTTCTCTGACCGTGGGGCGCAGCGAGCGCGCGGGACTTTCGCGCATGACCATCGTTGCCGAGTCTTCGGCCGAAGCTGGCCATCGCATCCGCGCCAGCTTGTTTAAGCTCGAAAATGTTGTCGATGTGGACGACATTGCGCAATCGCCCGCGGTGACGCGCGAACTGGCGCTCATTAAAGTTGCCGCCAATCCGCGGAACCGCGCGCAGATCTTCGATCTGGTGGAGGTTTTCCGCGCGCGGATCGTCGATCTGACTTCGGAGTCGCTGATGATCGAGATGACAGGCGTCGAAAGCAAGATCGAAGGGCTCATTGAAG
>JBAWFY010000513.1:0-13872 GCA_049592335.1 Occallatibacter sp. | reverse complement strand
AGCAGAGTGCGCCGGCGACACTCACTGCGGCGGATTGAGAAGGAACGATGCGCCTTTGGCTCAACCGCAGCGTCGACATCTCGCTTCGCGAGCAGTTGAACACTCAGGTTGTGCTCGGCATTCTCACGCGCGAAATTCTTCCCGGCCAAAAACTGCCCAGCACGCGGGAACTCGCGCGCCGTTTCGGCATTCATCCCAACACAGCCAGCGCCTGCTATCGCGAGCTTGAGCGCGACGGCTGGCTCGAATTCCGCCACGGCAGCGGCGTCTTCGTAGCCAACAAGCGCCCATCCGCTCCACTCACTGCGGAGATGGCCCCGGAAATGATCGTTGATCAGCTCATCGGCGAGCTGGCCGTTCGAGCGCGCAAATTCGGTGTGCCGGATTCCATGGTGCGCGCGCGTTTGCGCCGCTGGCTCTCGCTTGAGCCTGTGGTACGCTGGCTCGTCATCGAGCCGGATCCTGAATTGCGAAAGATATTGACCGCCGAGATGGAGTCGAGCCTCACGCTGCCTGTAGCAGCTTGCTCGCCGGATGAGATCTGCGACGCAGAGTTGTTCGATCGCTCGATCCCCGTGGCGTTGCCCAGCAAGACCGCGATGGTGCGCAAACTGCTGCCGGCCGGTACCTCGCTCACCGTGCTGCAGGTGAACCCCGTGGCCTCCGCGCTCGAAGCCAATCTGCAACGCTACCTGCCCGATCACGCCGCCGACCTCATCGGCATCGCCTCGCGCTGGAGCGAGTTCCAGCGCATCGGCCGCACCATGATCGTGGCCGCGGGCCTTACACCCGAGAACCTGCTGGTGCGCGACGCCACGCAACCCGGTTGGAAGCGCGGCCTCGAATCGACTGTGGCCGTCATCTGCGACATCGTAACCGCGCAGCAACTGCCGAAAAAATGTTTCCCCCTCATTTTCCGCCTGCTCGATCAGGCATCGATCGCACAACTCCGCGCCGTAGAAACCGAAGCCACGCAAAAGCCCGCTCTCTAAAGCGCTAAGCCAGCACTGTGACACTTGCGAAAGTGTCACATTTGTTCTCCCTGCCTGAATAAATCTCCATGAAGATGACTCCATTGCCCATTCCACCCGCCGGATCCTTCGATTCCGGTGCGGCCGGGAGCAAGGAGTATAACCGTGCAAGCAATGAAAGTTGTCTTTTGCCTTCTCGTTTCGCCACTGCTCATGGCCCAGCAGTCGACTGCGAAACCAGGTACTGTGCGCCTTCCGAAGAACACAGAGATTCACCTCAAGCTCGACCAGGATGTGAGCTCGGCAACGATCAACAAGGGAGACCAGGTTCGCTACGTGGTTGCCGACGACGTGGCTGTAGACGGGGTGGTGGCGATTCCTGCCGGTACTACGGTTACACGCGAGGTGACCTCCGCTGAGCGAATGAGGCCCGATCAACCGTGCAACGGAAGCAACAACGGTTCGTTCGCATTGAGCGAAGCTGCACTTCTCACCTTTGACGGCGCGCAGGTGAAGCTCACGCCCTTTCAGCATTATGGTCGCGAGCAGGATCGATGGCTCCCGCTCGAGATCGTGGGCGGAGCGGTGGCCGCGCCGGTTGGGCTTGCGCTCTACGCCGTGGGCGGCGCAGTAGCCGCGCCATTCGCTCTTGCCGTGTATTTGCACGACCGATTGCATGGTCCGCCTCCGCCACAAGCGTGCCCGGCCATGACACACGAGATGGAGTGGAAAGCCCGTGAGACGAAGGTCGCAACCTTCTACGTTGTGCGCAGCTACATAATCCGCGCAAGCCTCTCGCCCGCAAATCCCGCAAGAAGGGAGTTCCAATGACTAGCAGGCTCCTCGCATTTACGTTCTGCCTCGCCTTTTCTCCGTTGCTGGTCGCGCAGCAGGCGGCGTCTTCCATCGAAGCCCCTACAAATACGAGCAAACCAGTCGTGCTTTCCAAAGGAACTGAAGTGGTATTTGCTCTCTTAGAAAGTGTTTCAACCGCAACTGCGAAGAACGGGCAAGAGGTTCGATTAGCCGTTGCAAATGACGTCGAAGTGAATGGTTCAATCGTGATTCCGAAGGGCACTCACGCGACGGGCAAGGTCACCCAATTGCGTAAAGCAATTGCGGGTAAGCGAGACGGCTCCTTCAGCATCAAGCCGATCAGCTTGACCCTGACGGACGGCAAGCAATTGAAACTGCGGGAGCATCCGCCGGATGCCTGTGAACCGGACGGACCATGTTGGCTGCTGAATGCCCTCGCGATGCCCTTCTATCCTCTTTTGCTCATCCACGACGCCGCCGATAGAAGCGACAATGACAATCTGGAATCAGGAAAAGAATTCATTGCGGAGGAATGCTCGCCGCAATGGGGATTTCTCGCGGCCCACGTAAGCGTCCCGTTATCGAATCTCGGCTCTTCGAATCAGTCTTCGTCCGTGGATTCTACTTTGCTTGTGGCGTGTGTGGCACAAGGAAAATTCAAATACTCCTATTAAAGCCAAGGATCCTCGGAATCCGCGAACAGTTTGGCGGCAGTAAAGTGGAAGCTGTCATTAGGAGGTAGCCATGGAATAGGCAGGCGCAATAAACTGCCATCCTCGCCCGATCCGCCAGCGGTATCCTGAATCTGGCCAATGTCAGATTTGTCTTCATCCACAAAACCTGCGCCGCGCACCGCTCGGAAACGCCGCCTGCCCCGCTGGCCGCGCATTCTTCTGCGTATCGCCGGCTGTCTACTCCTCCTTCTTTTGATCGCCGCAGGCGTCAGCGTTCTGTGGCTGCATTCAGAGGCCAAGTCCGCCTTGCCGCAACTTGATGGCGAGGTGCAACTGGCCGGGCTTTCCGCGCCGGTCCTTTCTGCTCCGGTTCTTGTCCAGCGCGACACCCACGGCGTGCCGCACATCGAAGCTGCCACGCAGGCCGATCTTTTTGCCGCTCAGGGTTACGTCACCGCGCAGGATCGCCTCTGGCAGATGGACGCATCGCGCCGCGCCGCCGATGGCAACCTGGCCGAAATTCTGGGTCCGCAGCTCATCCAGAACGACAAGACGCAGCGCGTATTGCAGATTCGCCTGATGGCGCAGCGCGTGTATAGCCAGATGCCGGCGGCCGAGCGCGCCATCCTCGACGACTACGCCCGCGGCGTGAATCTCTACATCGCGCGGTGCGAAAAAGAAAACACCCTGCCGCCCGAATTCCGGCTGCTTGGCTACCGGCCCGAGCCATGGACCGGCGTGGATTCGATGAGCGTGGGGCTGATGATGGTCGAGACCCTCGACCTCCGCATCACCACCAAGCTCTCCCGCGCGCACGTTGAGGCCAAGCTTAGCGATCCCAAACTCATCGCCGATCTTTATCCGGTCGGCTCCTGGCGCGATCGTCCGCCCACGGGGATCAGGGTGGACTTGAGCGCGCCCCTGCCGCAGTTGCCGCCTGCGAAGAAGGAAGATGACGACGAGGACGATGACGACGAAAACACCGAAGCGCGCGTCGCGCCCACTCGCTCCTTATCCCCATTCGCTTTCACCGCGCCGGAGGATCCGTCCGAGATGGCTCTGCTGGGCGCGACCGGCTGCGAGGGCTGCGCCTTCGGCTCGAACAACTGGGTGATTGCCGGCTCGCACACCGAGAGCGGAAAGCCGCTGCTCGCTAACGATATGCACCTGACCCTGCGCGAGCCCAACACCTGGTACATGGCGGACCTCTATGCGCGTGGAAATCGGGGCACGCCGGGATTTCACGCGGCCGGCGTCACACTTCCCGGCCTGCCGCTCATTGTCGCCGGGCACAACGAACATGTGGCGTGGGGATTCACGGCGCTCTATGCCGATGTGCAGGACCTCTACACAGAGAAGCTCGACGGTAAGGGTAACTACGAGGGCAACGATACCGATTGGCATCCACTCGGAGTGGATCGCGAGGTGATTCGCGTGCGCTGGGGGCGCGACGTAGTCGTGAACGTTGAGTCGACCGAGCACGGTCCGCTGCTGAACCCGCTGCTCGCCAAAGACGATCCGCCGCTCGCGCTGAAGTGGACGCTCTACGATCCCGCACTGAATGCCCTTCCGCTTTACGAGATGAACGTGGCGTCGAATTGGACGGAGTTTTCGGCGGCGCTCGCGCAGTGGAGTTGGCCCACGCAGAATCTGGTCTACTCCGACGATCAGGGACATATTGCGTACCACGCCATCGGCAAAATACCGATAAGGGCGGGTGGATTGGCCGATGTGCCGGTCACCAGCGGTGCGCACGAATGGCAAGGCTATATTCCCTTCGACCAGATGCCCAACGCTTTCGATCCGCCATCGGGTTTTCTGTCCACAGCAAACTCTCGCGTGACGACGGATCAATCGCCCTATCCGATCACCGACGACTGGGCCGATCCTTACCGCATCGAGCGCATCTACAAATTGCTCGACGGGCGCGACCAACTCACGCCGGCCGACATGCTGGCCACGCAGACTGACATCTACAGCGAAGTCGATCAGGAGATGGGCCAGCGCTTTGCCTACGCCATCGACCACACGCCCGGACCCGAAGGCTCGGGCGATCCGGAGATGCGCAAAGCCGCCGACCTGATGCGCAGTTGGGACGGCCGCCTCGCCACGGACTCCGTCGCGGCTTCGCTCGTCACCGAGACCCGCGCCGCGCTGTGGCCCATGATTCTCGAGCCAAAGCTCGGCAAAACCACTGCCGACTACCACTGGGGCGAATCCAATTTCGCGCTGGAAGAGATCGTGATGCACGCGAAGCCCGCGTGGCTCCCCCAGGAATACAAGAACTGGGACGCGCTGCTGACGGCAGCGGTGCGCAAGGGCATGAAGAACGGCCACGCGCCCGCCGATCTGGACCATTGGACCTACGGAAGCTGGCACGTCGTCGATATCGAGCACCCGCTGGCCGCGTTTCTGCCATTCCTGAGCCGCGTAGCCGGCACCGGCCCCCAGCCGCAGAGCGGCGACGGCACGACCGTGAAGCAGGTCGGCCGCACGCTCGGCCCGTCACAGCGCTTCACCATGGACTGGAGCAACATCGACGGCTCGACGGAAAATATTGTGCTGGGCCAGAGCGGCAATCCATACAGCCCGTACTTCCGCGATCAGTGGAACGATTGGTACGGAGGCACGACCTTTGCCCTGCCGTTCACTCCGGCGGCGGTCGCGGCGCAAACCATGCATTCATTGCGGTTAGTGCCGTGAAACGTCGTAGAGGTAATTTCGAACAGACTGACTTGCCGACAAAGGAACGCAAATGAACATGGCAAATCTTCTATCTGGACAAAACCGTAAATGGAAGGCTAGACCATCTGCAGACGAAGCGAAAATTGCTGATTTAGTCAAACAATCACAAATATCTTTGCCGGCTGAATATCTAGAGTTGCTTCGCGCCACAAACGGCGGAGAAGGTGAACTTGCCCTTCCCCCTTTATGGCTGCAGCTTTATTCGGTTGAAGAATGCATTGAACTTATTCACGATCCTTCAATGAAGGATTGTCTTGAAGTCCCGCAATCATCGGACGGCCCTGCTTCGCCGGACTTCTTTGTTTTTGCGGGCAACGGCGGACTCGAATCCATTGCTTTTGATTTACGAAATGGCCCTCCTTTCCCTGTCGTGATGATTGATCCAATCGCAGGGCCTGAAAGTGCGGAACAGATTGCACCTGACATCGCGACATTCATCGAAGCAATTGGCATCGAAGCAGGGAGGTAACGTGGCTGGTTTGCGTCGGGCGCCCAATATCTCGCCCTTTCGATCTGGGCGTGTTGCCGGTCCCGTCATCCTCTTTCTTGCCGCCTTCGTTGCCATCGTTCCGCAACTGGTGCGCGGCAACTCTTGCGGCCATGACTTCGACGTACACTTCGTCTCCTGGCTCGATTGCGCGAACGCATGGCGGCACGGCATAGCCTGGCCACAGTGGGCGCCCAGCCCCAACTACGGCGCGGGCGAGCCGCGCTTCGTCTTCTATCCGCCGCTCACCTGGATGCTGGGCGCGGCGCTCGGATTGATCCTTCCGTGGAATCTCGCGCCCATCGCGCTCACCTTTCTGACGCTCGCCGCCACAGGCGTGGCCACGCGCGCGCTAGCGCTCGAAGCGCTCGACGATCTGCCCGCCACGCTTGCCGGATGCACTGCGCTCTTTTCCGGATACGCGCTCTTCACCGGCTATGAGCGCGGGGCTTTCCCTGAATTCGCCGGCGGGTTCTGGCTGCCTCTCATTGTGTTATTCGTCCTGCGCGATCGCCCAGGCTCAGGGTGCCGGGTGCCCCACGTCGCTCGCATTTGGGGACGTGGGAACGATCCCGAATTACTCACCGAACCCTCGCACTCTCTTTTCCGCCGCGTTTTCGGCAGCTCAACTGCGCTCCTCGCCGTCGCTCTCGCCGGCGCGTGGCTCTCGAACCTTCCCCTGGGCGTAATGGCGGGGTATCTGATGGCCGGCGTAGCGCTGGTCTGGGCCGTCGTCCGGAGGTCCCTGATCCCGCTGCTTCGCGCCCTCGTTGCGGCTGTGCTCGGCCTCGGCCTTGCCGCCATCTACTGGCTGCCGGCGGCCTTCGAGCGCAACTGGGTCGACATCAAGCAAGCCACACAGGACCCCGGCTACAACTTCGAGAGCAATTGGCTCTTCGCGCGCAATGCCAACCCGTTGCTCGCGCTGCATGACGTGATTAATCGTCAGGTCTCGTGGATCGCCGTCTCGATGATGGCCGTGGCCGCAGTGTGCTTTGCGATCGGCTATTTTCGCGGCACGCTGCCCACGGGCAAAGCAGGCGTTTCTCGCCTCTGGTGGATCCCGCTGGCCGCAATTCCCGTCGCAATCTCCTTCTTTCTTTTCCCCATCTCGCGGCCGCTCTGGCATCTGCTGCCGGAGATGCCCTTTCTACAGTATCCCTGGCGCTGGCTTGAGGCCGTGGAAGCACCGATGGCAATTTTTTTTGCTGCCGCCATCTGGCCCTCAGGGCGACGCGCGCGCTTGGCCGTGCTCGTCGTCTGCGCAGCGGCATTCCTGGCTGCGACGGCCTATGCCTCGCGCTACTTCTTCCAGGTCTGCTATCCCGAAGACACTGTCGCTTCAGTTCTGAACATGTACCGCGCTGGGACGGGCTTTGAAGGCATGTACGAGTACGAGCCGCCAGGCGGAGACGATTCGAGCATTGCTACAGGCCTTCCCGATGCCTGTCTCGTCAGCGATCCCTCGACCGTGCTGGGCAAAGCCGATCCTGACAATCCGGAAAACAATCCGGCGTGGGACCGCGAGCAGGGCAGTTGCCAGGCTACATTCCATTTCGTCAGCGGTCTCCAATGCAACTCCGAGCACCGCGAGCTTCGCGCCACGACGGCGCATGAGGGATACCTGGTGCTGCGCCTGTTGAGCTATCCCGCGTGGCGCATTCGCGTGAACGGGCAACAGCCAGCGGCCTTGCCCAGGCGCGACGACGGCCTGATCGCGGTGCCCGTCCCGCAAGGCCCCATCGACCTGACCGCTGATTGGACAACGTCGCCCGATGTTTTGGCTGGCCGATGGGTTACTGCGCTCAGCGCCCTTCTGCTGAGTATCCTATGGCTCAGGCGCAGCGGCGCTCGTCTAAGATAGAGAAAAAACCTGCGACGTGAAATTGCTGCCCGAGGAGGGCGTTAAGGAATATGTCAGCCGACGTGAAATCGCTTATTCAAGAGGGCGCTGACCTCACCGATCGCGCGCTGGAGTCTGTGATTCCGGCGGCCAGCACGGTACCCGCTTCGATTCACGGCGCCATGCGCCACTCTGTTTTTGCCGGCGGCAAGCGTCTGCGGCCGGTGCTGGCGATGCAGGCCGGCATCACCGTCGCGGGCAATCTGCCCAAGGGGATCGAGCGGCTGGGCGCGGCGCTTGAAATGCTGCATACCTACTCGCTCATCCACGACGACCTGCCCGCGCTCGACAACGACGATCTGCGCCGCGGCAAGCCCACCTGCCACAAGGCTTTTGGCGAAGCCATTGCCATCCTTGCCGGTGACGCGTTGCAGACGCGCGCCTTTGAGGTCCTGGCCGGACTGGATTGTCCGCCGGCTGCAACGGTACAGATCATCGGGCTCATCGCCAACGCCGTGGGCACAGTCGAAGGCATGATCGGCGGCCAGGTGCTCGATATCGAAAGCGAACACCTTAAGCCCACACCCGAGCTTGTCGACTCCATTCACCGTGCGAAGACTGGCGCGCTCATCCGCGTGAGTGTGGTCGCCGGCGGAGTTTATGCCGGAGCAAACGCCGAGGACGTTGCGCGTCTCGATCGCTTCGGCCGCAAGGCCGGTCTTGCTTTCCAGATTGCCGACGATGTGCTCGACGTGACTGCAGACTCGGCTACGTTGGGCAAGACTGCGGGCAAGGATCAGGCCACGGAAAAAGCCACCTGGCCGGCCGTTTACGGCATCGAGCAGAGCCGGCGCGACGCCGCGCAGCTCATTGACGAGGCCTTCGCCGCGCTCGAGCCGTATGGCAGCCGCGCCGATGGGCTGAAGGCTGTGGCTCGCTATCTCGTCGAGCGCAAAAACTGATTGGAAACCGCGGAGCTGGCGGAGTGAACGAGAAGCCAAGCTGGATCGTACTCACACTGAGGATTCTTACCAGGTCACGAAGTCCGACCCCTACTTCCTCAAGACGTGGCGCAGTTTGTCGCTCTGAACCGTGAGATCTTCCACCACGGCCTGCGCGCGGCCGAGCACGCCCTGTGCGGCGCCAAGATAGCGCGGGAGCGCGCTCCAGAACCTGCCCACTGCTTCGCGCTGCTCAATCATCACCAGGGCAGCGCCGGTGAGCGCCGTCGCCAGGCCGGCGCGCCGTTTGCCCGCAACCAGCAGAACGCCGCTCGTCACCAGCGTTCCCGCCGCGACCATCCGGAGAGCCCGTCTGGAATCGGCTCTGCGGACGGGAATCTCGCTTACCTTGTTTGTTGCCTGCGAAAGCGGCACAACTGCCATTACCTCACCTGCCCTTTCATGCGCGGCCTGCGCAGAATCTCAATAGAACAAGTATCGCGCGAAAACGGGCCCTGTGGCATTTTGATGCGCCGGAGCGTTCCGCCGTGCAGGCCTTCAATCGAGATCGATTTCGCGCAGCGGCTTGCCTTCGGGGACGGGGGCGTCTTTGGCCTTGCGCAGCGCCTCGGCAAACTTCTTTTCGAGCAAGTCCACCTTGTTCTTTTCCGCGTCTACACTCTGCCGAAAGATTGACTCCGTCCGTTCGCCGTGCTCGCGCATGGCCTTGGCCGCGGTTTCGAGATCCTCGAACATGCGCTTGCGCGGCGCCGGCGTGTGGCTGACGACCAGGCCCGTCGCGCCATCGATCTTCAGCATGGCCCCGCAATCCGGGCAGGCTACTTCGAACGTGTTGTCCTTAGTCTCGGCCATTTCAACTGATATTTTATGCGTTTCCGCTCCCTTTGGGCAGGGGTATCCGCTCAAAGCACACGATAGGTGCCCCTGGTCTCGATTTTGAGACCTGGGAAACTGGCGCCCGCATCATTCAATCGTCACGTGCAGACTGAATTGCTCCTCATTGGGGTCGGGATTCAACCACGAGCGCACATAGTGCAGCAGCAACACGCCCGTCCCCGTGGCCTTAGGCGCAAACTCAAAGACCTGCACAATCGGCCGTCCCACGCCTGGTTCGGTAGACTGCGTCTGCGTTTGGCTCGTCAGCTTCAGCAGCGGCGTCGATTGCTTCTGCAGGTACCACGCGTATCCTGTTGTGGGATTGGAATTGAGCCGAACATCCAGCACGTCTCCCATCTTGATCGCGACGGTTGCGCCCTTGTCGCTATCGGTTACCACCTTTGTGGCCGCTCGAGCCATGGCCGGGCCTATGGCCAGAAGAACCAAGCTGGCGAGAAGCAGCCGGGAAATGGCGACAGACTTCCTGTGCGTTCGTGCAACTTGCATGACGAAGCGCCTTTCTCGCAGCCGCGCCGAACGTACCGGCCGCGCCACGCACAGCGAAGATAACTCCGTTACGGGCTGGATGCAAATGTCTCCGTCAGCTCGCCGGTCACGAGGGGCCCTGTCAAGGCTCCGCATGAATTTAAAGATCGAATCGCAAACTTGGTCCCTTGTTCCCCGGTTCCCTGCATTTACGCCTTCGGCGTCGCCGCGGTTTTGAAGTTGATGACGTGATAGATCGCCGGATCGGTGCCCACGTTTTTGAACCCGTGCAGCTGGTTGGACGCATTGAAGACGATCGAGCCCGGACCCACGCGAACCCACTCTCCATTCGAGAGCGTTTCGACAGTGCCCTGGCGAACGATGATCAATTCTTCATTCGGATGCTTGTGCGGAGGGTGCGACATCAACCCCGGCTTCAGCGTCGAGACGTGGATCTCGAGATTTTCGAGCGTCGCCGTCGGCGTGTTGCAAACTGTCCGGACGGAGCCGGTGGCGTTGGGCTTGTCGACCAGCGTGTTCCAGTCGAACACCTTCGATCCCATTACAGTGGAAGGCTCTGCAACAACCAGCGCGTCGCCGGCAATAGCCGTCGCGGCGAGCGCGGCAAAGAGTTCTCTACGGTTCATGGTTTTCCTTCAGTTTCCCGACCCAATGCAGCCGAAGACGCAGGTCCGTTATATCGGAATCAGGCACTCGCAGCAAAATCAGTCAAAATCGATCCCCTCCCATATCGCAAACGGAAACAAATTGAGCCCCGTTGGCATCAGATAGAGTCGTCCAATCCAACAGCCTGCGGACGGTGGCGGACGCCCCCATTGTCAGCCTTGCGCTGTTACTCGCCGTCTGCGTCGTTGTGCTGCAATCTCCGCGCTCCGTGGGAATTCCGTTCCTCTGGCGATGCTTCTGTGATTCTCGATACATCGATCTGTGATCGATTGCAGTTAGCCTGCAGGTGAACTGCAACCAGCGCCAGACCGCGACATGCAACCGGCTTGTGGTTGTTCAGCCGCATTTGGGCACAAGAGAGCGCTCGGAGGAATATGCCGGGCAGGATGACGCAATGAAGAGACCGGCTACGTCCATGCAACTCACGCGCGCTGCCGATTACGGCGTGCGGGTGATGATTCAACTCGTGGCTGTTTCGGATCATGGCCGGGTTTCGCTTCCCGAGTTGGCGCGAGTGACCGGCGCGCCGCAAAGCTTTCTCTCGAAGGTCCTGCAGTCGCTCGCGCGGGCCGGGCTCATCTCTTCGCAGCGGGGCCAGGCGGGCGGTTTCCACATCACGCCCCGCGGTGCCGCGGCCTCGATGCGCGATGTAATCGAGGCCATTGACGGGACGATCTGCCTTAACGTCTGCCTCAGGGCCGGCCGTTCCTGCAGCCGCAAAGCGCGATGTCCTGCGCATCCCGTCTGGATTGAAGCGCAGCAGGCGATGTTAAGCGTCCTCGACGGCGCCACCGTTGCGTCGCTGGCGGCCGCCAGCTCGCGCGCCGGGCACGTGTCGGTTGAATCCGCCGCTCGCTAGTCATCGAATGGCGCCGGGGCCATTTGCATTTCTCCCGCTCAGGGTGTTTCAATCAAATCAATTGAAACAGGGGTGCTCCGCAGATTGCGGGGCTGAGAAGATACCCTCGAACCCGATCCGGATAATGCCGGCGTGGGAAGCTTTCTCCAGTCTGAGCGGCAATTCTCAAATCCAGCGCAGCTCATGCTTCCTTGTTTCAGGCAAAACCGAAGCCAAGGAAGCTCATGTCGACTGCTGCTCTCGCCGCCCCACCTCCCCGGAAATCTTCCGGCGTTTTTCGCTCTCCGATTTTCGGAATTTTATTGCTGTCTCTCGTTGCCGCCTCGTCGCTTGCGCAGTCCGCTCCGCAAACTTCTGTTCCGCCGCCCAAGAGCACGCAGGCTCCCGCTCCAGCCCAGCAAAAGCCGGCGCGCGTCACCACAACTGTAGTCGTCGAAGGCCACGCCGAAGATAATTACCTGCCTGAATCCATCACAGTGGGCACGCTCGACGGCGCAAGCGTGATGGAAACGCCGCTGTCAGCCACTGTCGTCACGCACGAACTGCTCAGCGACCAGGTTTCGCGGCTGCTCTCGGATGTGGTCCAGAACGACGCCTCGGTGGACGACGATTACGTGCCCGTAGGCTACTACGGCGTCTACGAGATTCGCGGCTTTCCCATCGATCTCGCCACCGGGCTCGAGATCAACGGCATGACCATTGCCGGCGAACAGGATGTGCCGCTTGAAAACAAGCAGAGGGTCGAGATCCTGAAGGGCATTGCCGGCATAGAGAGCGGCGTGGCGAATGCCGGCGGGTTGATCGATTACGTAACCAAGCGGCCGGCGGATATCAAGGCTGTCGATTTTGCCACCGACGAGCGCGGAACGGCCTTCGGAGCCGCCGATCTCGGTCATCTTTTTGGCGCGAGGAAGCAGGTGGGCGCGCGCGTCAATCTCGCCGCCGAGCGCATCGTTCCCTACATGAACGATACCAACGGATGGCGCGCCGTGGGCACAGGCGCGGCCGACTGGAAGATCAATGATGCCACCGCGCTCAAGGGCGACTTCGAGTACCAGCACAAAACCGAGCGCGACGGCAGCGGCTACCAACTGCTCGGCGGAACGACGCTGCCCGACATCAGCCGCATCTGCCGCTCCACCATGCTGGGCGATCAGCCCTGGGGACCGCCGGACACTTACGACACCTTCAACACCGGCGCACGCATCGATCGCAGCTTCTCCCCGAATTGGCTCGCCTTTGCCGCCGCCAGCCTGAGCCATTCGCTCATTCAGGACAACGTGATCTACGCCTACGGATCGTCGCTCGATCCCAATAATAACTACGCGGTGAACTGTCCCGGCGCGCCCGATGCGCCGGCCTATTTCTTCTGCCCCGACGGCACCTACGGCATTTACGATTACCGCAATCCCAACGAGCTGCGCATCGACGCCGAGGCCGAAGCCATGCTCACCGCCCACATTCACACCGGCAAAGTTACGCAGGACATCGCGGCAGGCGGCGTCGCATTTCTGCGCAGCGTTCAGGAGCCGGGCTATTACCAGCTCAACCAGACCTCAACGGATACGATCGCTAACGGCGCGGTCTATGACTACATTGGCTCCGAAAATATCTACCAGTCCATGACCGGCTATTCCGCTCCAGGCAGTGCGGATTCTCTTGAGTCGACTTACCAATCCGCAGGCCCGCGCAGGTTATACCAGGACAGCCGCCAGTCCTCGGCAGTGATTCAGGACCGCGTGCATCTTCCAGGGCGCATCCAGCTCATCGCCGGCGGACGTTACGACTCACTGCGCGATCATAACTACTCGCTGGTTGCGACCTCGCCTTGCGTCGAAAAGCCCACGCCCGGCCCTGCAGGCGATCCATGCCTGACGACCTACGATGCATCGAACAACCCAACCTATTACATTCCCAATCTGCCTACTTTGACAGACAAGCCTGTATGGCTGCCGCAATACGCCGCCACCTTCAGTCCGGTCGCGAACCTTACGATTTATTCGAGCTACGCAGAGGTGCTCTCTCTGGGTCCGCAAGCGCCCTGGTGGGTCGACAACGCGAGTCAGTTCCTTGCGCCATTCAACACGCGCCAGGTGGAGCTGGGAGCGAAATACGAGCCTGGCCAGCGCATACTGCTCACCACGGCGTTCTTCCATATGCGCGCCCCGTTCTTCTACCCGGAAAGCGACGGAGCGGGCGGCCTCATCTTCGTCTCGCAGGGCCGCGAAACGCACAATGGCGTCGAGCTAAACGCCGAGGGCAAAGCCGCAAACTGGCTGCGCCTCAATGCCTCGGCAGCGGCCATGAATGCAATCTCGACCGACACCGGCACGCCCAGCTATGACAACAAACAGGTGATCAACGTGCCTCACCTGCACACGAACGTTTTTGCTGACGTGACCGTGCCGCGCATGCATGAGCTGCACCTGATGCCCGGCTGGAGCTTGACAACGCGCAAGGAAGCAA
>JBAWFY010000512.1:0-13667 GCA_049592335.1 Occallatibacter sp. | reverse complement strand
GAGTAGAGTCGCAACCTCCCCGGTCCCCAAATGCGAGGGACTGGGGGCACCCTCAATTTGGAAATCTCTCCCTTGAGATGAAGGGCCATGCGACCGGCCTTCTGGCCGCTGGAGACTACTTGCAGCTCTCTACCAGTTTTGGGTCCAGTGTGAATGGGACCGGATCGCTCGGAACGGGATCTGTATACACAGTGCCGACGTTTGCAAAGCGGTCGAGGATCGCCTTGGGCGGTTTCTCGTCTCCTGGCAGCCATGGAAAGATGAGAAACCGAACTACAGTTTTGCCCTTAGGCTCGAGGCCCATCAGGGGAACTTCTTTGCTCATCTCAATGGTCTTTCCGGGCGCGAGTGGTGCGAAGGAATCGTCCTTCGACGCTTCATAGCCCGGGTCGATGGCGGCGAAGACCAGTTTCTCGTATTTATTTGCGAGCAAGTCGGCCGGGCTGTTTGCGAATTGAGCTTGTATCCAGTTCCCGGCGACAGCCCTGGAAATAATGAGATCGTTGTCTCCTACATTTCGAAGGCTGACCTTGAGTGTCATCCAAATCTGGCCGTTTTTGCATTGCGCATCATCGAGTGACGCACGGGGCTGCAGAGGCCATGGGTCAGGAAGGACGCCGATCCGCCTCCAGAGAGCAGAAAGAGTCATCAGTCTGGGGGCATCCGATTGGGCAGCACACAGATCTGTCTGGGTCTTGATACTTTGGCAGTCATTCTTACTTAGGAAATCCGCCACATCCTTCGTTTCGCCCAAATAATTGAGAGAAAAGTCGGGGGTGATTTCGTAGGTGTATTTTCCAGACGCCACCCATTCGCCTTGCGCGGCCCTCCGAGTCATGGCGTAGAAGACATCACTATCTTCGGGCACGTCGCTCAGGATATGGATATGAAAATCGAAGTATGTGCGTTGACCGTCAGGAGGCAAGGATTCTTCGAGTACGGTCTTGTGCATCTGACGCCGATCAAGAATTTTTGCGCCGTCGGATGAGATCGTGTAGCGCACGTCGCCGCCATAGGGCAATATCGCCAAATCCTGCTGAGCGGGGATGGCGTACACATACCAATCTCCGTTGCTGGCCGGCAGGACCGAGATGTTGTAGGGCCGCGCCGGATGTGCGCTGGCACGATAATCATTCCGCGCCGTTTCAAGAGCCGAGGCGGCGTGGAAGTAGAAATCCGCATCCTCGAGCGGGGGATCGTGGCGTACCACGGTGAATTCTGTTGGATTCCCGCCTTGTTTCGCCTCATAAACGATGAGGAAATGCGAATGGTCCTTATCGAAATATCCCCAGTCGACAACCCAACCGGCCGGAGTTTTTCTTGCTACGTAATGCTGAACTGTGTCCAGTGCCGGATGCAGCGCCTCCACTGCGTCGCTCGCGTGCCACGCGGCCTGGTCGTACTCGGCGAGGGCATGACCTCGCGCGGCAATTTCTGTCAGTTCTTCAGCGGTGGGAGGCTTTTCGGTCTGGCTGACGGCGGCAGTTAAGAAAGCCGCAAGCACGAAAGTCACGAGAAGAATGTGTCTCATGATGCTCCAAAGAGGTTCAAGTCGGGATGAAGATGGTCTGCATGAATCATCATAGTCCCCGGTCTGTGCGCTGGCGCCGCCGCTGCGCCTCATCGGGCGCGGATAGAAGCAACCGCAGATCCTTCGTGCCGCTGATCCCTCAATCACTTCGATTGTGGGGCCCCTAAAGCGCTCCGCTCAGGATGACACCTTTCATTGAGCGCGCGTCGTCGCCCGCGTCGCGCTGCGAGCTAAAAGCTGACAGCTGGAAGCTGCCTTAGCGCCCATCCCTGTGCTTGTTGGCTTTGATGGCGGCGCTGGCTTCTCGGTCGGCTTCGCGGCGGCGCTCGGTTTCGCGCTTGTCCCAGTCCTGCTTGCCTTTGGCCAGGGCCAGCTCGCACTTGACCCGCCCTTTGCGGAAGTAAAGCCGCGTGGGGATGAGCGTATGGCCCTTGATCTGCGTCTTGGAGAGTAGTTTGCGGACTTCCTCGCGATGCATGAGGAGTTTCCGTGTACGTGTCTCGTCGTGATTGGCGATATTCCCGTGGGAGTAAGGCCCGATATGCAGATTCAAGAGGAAAGCTTCGCCGTCTTTAATGAGCCCGTAAGCGTCGCGGAGATTAGCCTTGCCCTCGCGAATCGACTTCACTTCGGTTCCGCGCAGCGCCACGCCAGCCTCGAACTTCTCGAGGAAAAAGTAGTTATGGCTGGCAGCGCGGTTTTGCGCGGCATCGCGCTCGCCGCTGGCCACGGGATCGCGCGGCTTGGCAGCTTTTTTGGCGGCCGGCGCGTCTTTGGGAGCGGTAATGTGGCTGGTTTGGCGGGGCACGGGCTGGCGTCCTCAAAAGTTCATCGTAACAAGGAACAGTGGTTAGCGATGAACGGCCAGTGGCCGGAACAGGTGTCAGGTTTCAGGTATCAGGGGTCACGGACCGGCAAAGAGCAGACGGCAAATAACAGACATCTCGCGGCCGGCGGGCAATTCCGATGGGGAAACCGCGCGAACGCCGATGGCGATGAAGGGCAGCGGTGCTTTGCTAGAATGAAGCAGCGTTATGCGCCGCGTTTAGGCAACTGGAATATAGCCATTATCCCCGCCGCAGGCCCGGAATCAGGGCGCGAAAAGGCCGCGGGCAAAGGCGCGTGCGAACCCCTAAAAACGCCGGGGAGCAGAATGAACCGCACGCCCGCTTCGGGTACAGCCAGAATCATGACATCGAAAACTGTTTTTGCTATTGCGCTGTTAGCCGGGACGGCGGGTCTTTTGCTGCCGGCCGCGAGAATCTACGCCGAGTCGGCGAATGCCGACTTCAAGCAGGGCCAGGCCGCCGAGGCCCGCGGGGACTACGACACCGCCTTCGCTGACTACGAGAAGGGGCAAAAAAGGAACCCAAAGGATGAGCGGTTCCAGATTTCCCTGACGCGCGTGCGGGTTACGGCTTCGTCGGTCCACATAAGCAAAGGGCGCAAGCTGGCGCAGGCCGGGGACACCGAGGGAGCCTTGGGGGAGTTTCTGCACGCTGCGGAGATCGATCCGAGCAACGAAGCCGCGCAGCAGGAGATCCAGAACATCCGCCGCAAGCAGGGCCAGAGCGCTCCGGTGCCTGAAGAAGCGATGCCCATTCCCGCCGCTGAGGCCGAAGAGCTTGGCAACGTTGAATCTCCAGCCGAGCTGAAGCCGGTCTCGAATGAGCCGCTCACGCTGCACATGACGGAGGACTCGAAGGTCGTCTATGAGACGGTGGGCAAGGCTGCCGGAGTCAACGTACTCTTCGACCCCGACTATCGCTCGACGCGTATCGAAGTGGATCTGAACAATGTTTCGCTGCTCGATGCTCTGCGGATTATCGGCGTGATGTCGAATACCTTTTGGCGGCCGGTGACGAGCAATACCATCTTTGTGGCGCAGAATACTCCCTCCAAGCGGCGCGACATGGACGAGCAAGCGGTACAGACCTTCTATTTGACCAATGCCTGGCAGCAGAACGATCTGAACGACGTGGCCACGGCCATTCGCAACGTGATGCCCTCGGCCAAGGCGTTCCCGGTACAGAGCCAGAACGCAATCGTGATGCGCGGCACGCCCGACGAACTGATGCTGGCGCAGCAGCTGATCGAGAACCTCGACAAGCCGCGCGGCGAGGTGGTGGTGGACATCGGGGTGCTGGAGGTGAGCAAGAACTGGGAGAAGACGCTGGGTCTGTCCTGGCCGCAACAGTTCGGCGTCGCTTTGCAACCCAGCTGCGCATCAAGCAATAACTGCACCTCAACCACCAGCGCCAGCGGCAGCACCACGACCACCAGCCCGACGCTCTACAACTTGGCGCATTTGAATTCGAACAACTTCGCGGTCACAGTTGGGTCGGCGACGCTGAACCTGCTGCTCACCGACGACAACACCAAGATTCTGCAAAGTCCACGCATCCGCGCCACCGACTCGCAGAAGGCGACGATGAAGATCGGCTCGAAGATCCCGATCGCGACCGGCTCGTATTCGGCGCCTGGCATCTCGGCCACAGCCAGCTTTGGTTACGCCCAGACGCAGTTTCAGTACCAGGACGTCGGCGTGAACATTGAAATGACGCCGAGCGTCCACTATGACCATGACGTAACGCTGAAGATCAAGATCGAGGTTTCGGCGGTGAGCGGCCAGTCGACCATCGAAGGAGTGACCGAGCCGATCATCAGCCAGCGCGTGGTAGACCAAGTGATCCGGCTGCGCGAAGGCGAGGCCAGCATCCTCGGCGGCATCCAAAACAAGCAGGAGTCGGTGAACTGGAACGGCATACCCGGCTTGAGCGCCATCCCGATTCTCAAATACGTTTTCGGCTCGAGAGATCACACCATCCAGGACGATGATCTTGTGTTCGTGGTGGTGCCGCATATCGTGCGCTCGCAGGAGCTCGATCAGGCGAATCTGCGCGTAATCGACACGGGAGCGGGACAGAACTCCATCGAGCTGCGGCACGACGGCAGCGGAAATCCGCCGCTGGTTCCGGCCGCATTACCGGGAGGGCGTCCGACAGCAAGCCAGGGCACGATCGTTGAGTCCATGCCCGCGCAGAGCGCGCTTGAGGCTGCGCCGCAGATGCTGGCGCAAATGCGCGCCGATTTAGGGAGCCCTGGAGGCCCGGCTGCTACTGCGCAGGCAGCAGCACCCGCGCCCGGTGCGCCCATCGTTCCCCCGCCCGCACAGCAAATGGGTGCGCCGATCAGGGGCCCGATTGTGGCGCCTCCGTTGCCGAACGCAACCGCAGCACCGGCAACCGCGCCAGCGACACCAGCGGCTGCGCCCGCGAGCGCCAGCCTGCTTCTGAACGTTCCGGGCGCGCCGGTAGCCACGGGTTCGTCGTTCCAGGTTCCGATCATGCTGAATGGAGGCACCGACGTCACTTCCGTCGCGTTGCAGTTGCAGTACGACTCAACAAAGCTGCAACTGACAGGCGCGTCGACCGGAGACCTGCTGGGCCGCGACGGGCAGCCAACCGGAATCAGTCACGTCGAGGAGCCGGCGGGAACGGTGGTCCTGAGCATCTCGCGGCCGCCCGGCACGCACGGCGTTACGGGCACGGGCGTGGTTTGCACTCTCACCTTCCAGGCCAAGGCGACGGGGCAATCCGGTCTCTCGCTGACGCGGGCGGCGGTGATGAACAGCTCGCAGCAACAAGTAAAGGTCGGCGCCATGCAGCCTGCGCTGGTGGTGGTGAAGTAGGGAGCCGCTCAGATGAAACCGGGACGGGCGATGTCGATAAGCGCGGGTACGATGCGGGCAAGTTCAGGGCGGCCAAGTTCGATGCGCGCGGGCGAGCGCGGCTTGACCATGGCGGAGCTGATCGTGACGGTCGCCATCCTCACGATTCTTATGTCGGCTGCCGTGCCACTGGTGCGCTTCCAGGTGAAGCGGCAAAAGGAACGCGAACTGCGCGCCGATCTGTGGACGATGCGCAACGCCATCGATAAGTACAAGGACGCGGCCGACCGCGGTGCGTTTCAGACCAAGGTCGACAGCCAGAACTATCCCCCGGATTTGCAGACTTTGGTGGACGGCGTGGACGTGCAGGGCAAGAAGGTAAGGTTTTTGCGAAAAATTCCCAAGGATCCCATGACCGGAGACACGGATTGGGGATTGCGCTCAATGCAGGATGACCCGGATTCGGATTCTTTTGGCGGGCAAAGCGTGTTCGACGTGCATTCGAAATCGGAGAAAACCGGGCTCGACGGAACGAAGTACAACACGTGGTGAAGAAAGACAGTGTTGAGTGGGTAGTGGTTAGTCCAATCGTGCGGGAGAAGCAGCTATCCACTCATCACTAGCCACTAACCACTCAAATGCTATGGTCAACCGGCGCAGACAATCCGCGGGATTCACCCTGATCGAGCTGGTCATCGTAATCGCGATCATCATGATCCTTCTTACGATGGCGGTTTCCCAATACACGGGCGCCGTCAGGCACGCGCGCGAGGCTGCGCTCAAAGAAGACCTGCAAACCATGCGCACGGCCATCGACAGCTACACCATGGACAAGCAGAAGGCGCCGCAGTCGCTCGACGACCTGGTTCAGGATGGTTATCTGAAGACCATTCCCGAAGACCCCATGACGCGCAGCAAGGATACCTGGGTGCCCGATACCAGCGACGCCATGTACTCGATTGACGAAACCGAGTCCGGCATTACCGACGTGCACTCCGGCTCGACGGAGAATGGCAGCGACGGGCAGCCGTATTCTTCCTGGTAACCCTCAAAAACGAGGGCCGAAGTTTCGCCCTGCTGCGAAGAGATCGAACGCATAAGATAGCTTTGTTACCCTGAGTTGGCCCGCCCGCCGCGGTGGGCGGCCGAGCGCAGGATCTGCCGGTCGTCTTTGGTCGGAGCAAAGCCTCTATGTCAGTTTTCCGTTATTGCCTCGCCTTCTTCTGTGCCGCGGTGCTCTGCGCCGCCATGCACGCGCAAGATGCAAACACCGTTCACATCCGTCTGCTCGACGGGAAAACCGGCTTGACCATTCACGCCGACAACTATATGGTGCGCGTGGACGGCGATGAGACGGTGCATAACGAATGGGTGCACATCAACGACGACGGAACCGTAGATGTGACGCTTCCTCCCAATGTCGAGCAGATCGCGGTTGCGGCCACGTACAACATGTCGATGGATACCTACATCAACTGCGCTATCGCCAAAGAAAGCGATAAAGAGAGAAATGTGTGGTACCCGATCGCCCAGATTCTGCAATCCGGCCTGGTCGCTCCCAACGAGTGCAGCAAGACGCATTACACCGCCAAGCCCGGCGAGTTCGTTTTCTTTGTCCGGAAGCGCTCCTGGCGCGAGCCGGAGGAGTAGCCCCAGCCAGGAGAGCGATCGAGCCGAGCCTGAATTGCCGCAACCCGTGCCGTAATCGGCCTGACTCGAACACGCCTCGCATTCAAAAAAATCTCCCGCCTTTTGCCGGTGATTATCCCCTCCTGGCGCACGATAGAAACAAAGCTGTACGCGCAGAGAACCTGTTCCCGAATCGCCGGTTGGGCCTCTTCAAGGGCGTATGGAAAGCAAAAGTCTCACCGGTACAGCCGGATGGAGCCAGGAAAGATACGCTGATACAGACTCACACGCCGCTAATCGCTGCCGCCCGACCGTAAGTCGTTTAACGTCTGGATTCTGGCCACAAGCCATTGAAAGTAGATATCTTACGGCTTTTCGCGTGTCGGAAGGGCACTAACATACTTGACTGAAGTAACGCGAACTGTGAAGATGAGAACGTGACAGGGCAGCGTTACTTCAGTTGGGTATAGAGGATGGGGAGAAAGTGAGAATCCTTGGCTACCGCTTCGCTATCGTATTCGCTGCATAGCTCGGAGGATTCGATTGACCTTCGTGGACAGGCGAAGAAGTGTAGGGATTACATCTTCGCCCTGCAAGAGATTTCCCTCGCGAAACTTTATGCTGAATCTCGCCTCTCCGTGATGCTTGATCTTTGTCTCAAGCGGGATGACTTTCCGGTAAGATGCAAGGCGGCTAGTGAGGACCACGCTCCAATGCTCAATTCCTCCATCTTCATGCTGGAGTTCTACGCCGTCGAGCGAAGTCACTGTGACCATCGGGATGAGCAGATGGTGTTTATCGTGAATGTCGAGCTGATGGAGGGCCAGAATATCGCGGTCCCCTCCCTTGTGCGGTTTCACGCTATTGACAACCAAGTCGTAAAGGGGGGAGGTAGTTGGTATTTTTCCTCCAACAGTGGCCCTAAAATCGTCTTCGGCCTTGAGAGGGTAAATCGGGAATTTGCAGAACTTGGGATCGTTGCTGGAAACAAGTGCTCTATAGGTCCAGCACCAGGCAATATCCAGAGCGCAATGGAGATTGTGGATTGCATCGCCCACCATCAAAGCCAAGTCTCGGGACAATGCGCGATCCGTAAGGCGATAGTAGAGGAACTGTTCCCCCGTTTCTCTGTCAATGTGCAAGCTGGGGCCGTAACAGTCGGGAGAGGAATTAAGTCTCTCATTGATTTCCGCGATGTGCTTCTTGGCTCGCTCGATTTTTAGGGATGCGTAGCCGAACGGATGTTCCCATATTTCGGGCATGATCCCATATCGTAGAATGTCGGCACTATGATTTCAAAAGCTGACTGGTACGCATTTCTTATCATCGCTCTTCTTTACGCCGTGTGGCTCGGAGAGAAGGTGAGGGAGATTAAGAAGGAATTGAAGGCGCTGCGGGAGATGATGGGCCCAAAATGAAAACCCGCCTTCGCAGGGCGGGCTCTCCAAACTGCCGTGGGATTGGGACAATTTCAGGGTAAAGGAAAATCATGTCCCATGCAAGCCACCCCGACCAAAAACATAGATCCTAATGCGGATCATACCCGCGCAGTTTTCCTTCAACACGGTCGGAGCGAAGATTATCCGACGCCTGCAAGGGGTGTCCGCATGGGGTTGCTCCTTTCCAGAATCCGCCGCGGAATTTATCGCTTATGTCGGACCACATTCTGGATTGTCTATCCTCTTCCATTAGTACGTGAAATTCTAAGAGAGTTGTGCAGTTTTCCGCGCCGCATTGGGTGGTTATACGCCACCAAACCCTACCTCTACGGAATTCATCTTGGGCGTCTTGGGGGAAGTCCGCGAGATCGGCATGGTAATGCGCAGACACTAGCCTGCATTGAGGACACGCAACGAATAACACAGATTCATCGGTGGGCCAACCTTGCGGATCGGAGTCTGTTTGTTGAGGGCTGGAAGCGGGGAGCAGAATGGGCTTCCCGTGAAAAGGGCACGCTGAATCCGAGCAATGCACATATCGAAGAATCGACATCTATCAACACTCCATCGTAAGGCGCTATGATAACGCCATGAAGGTGAAGTCCGAATCCGCAAAAGACGTGACGGGCGATTTCGAGCAGTACAAGGATTTCATGCGGAAACTTCTGTCCGTGCCTCACTCGGAAATCAAGGCCCGACTGGACGCCGAGAAAGAGGCGAAGCGAACGCCTAAATCCTCTTCCCGCGTCTCTGCCGTCCAAGCCAAGCGTTCTTAGAACGGCGTTTCTCCCACCTTGCCGGTCAGTTCTGCATAGGTGAGTCTCTTCCCTGCGATCTGCGATACTGCCAGCATGAAACGGTCGTAATCGGTTAGCGGATTGTCTTTGGTCGCCCGGTTGTTATAGCGGAATACCTGCTCATCCAAATAGGCGTCAAGATGGAAGGGCTCGACGGCAACATATGTGCCGCGCAATCCCCGCTTGAGCAAGCTCCAGAAATTCTCGATTCCCTGAGTGTGGACCTGTCCATTCACGTATTCCTGCGAGTGATTGATGACCTTGTGAATGTAGTTTCTGCTCAATCCCTCATAGCAGGTAGCTTCATCGGTATAGACCTTTGCGAACGGGGTGACGTTCTTGAGAATCGCATCCTGCAAGGTGGCGCGGGTGACACTGGCAACGACCTTAGCGCGAACCTGGCGCAGTTCGCGGTCCAGTATTCCATGCACGGCGGTCTTGCCGACAAAGCCTCCCTTGAAGCCGTCCCGAGCCTGAATCTTCGCCTTGCGGTCCTTGTGCATCTTCGCGGGGTTCGGGCCGATGAAAGCCTCATCCGACTCTACGGGTCCACCAAAGCCGAACTTGTGAGTCCTAGTGTCGCGTAGGGCTTCCCTGATGCGGTGCAGCATGAACCACGCCGACTTTTGAGTGACGCCGACAGCACGGGCGACCTCATAGGAACTGATGCCGTTCTTGCAGTTGCAGAGCAGCCAAGTGACGGGGAGCCACTTATCAAGGCCGATAGGCGAATCCTCAAACACGGTCCCGACCTTGAGCGAGAACTTCTGCCGGGGATGCTTATTGGGGCAGAAATACAGACGGGATTTCTCAAGGTAGCTCACCTTGGCGGAGTTGCACTGAGGGCAGCGAACCACGCCGTCCTCCCATCGCATCGCAATCATGAACTGGCGGCAGTTCTCAGGATCGCTAAAGAACTGAATCGCTTGCTGTAATGTCTTTGGCGCTTTCATGGTCCCACAGTAGCAAAGATTTCTACTTCAGTCAAGTATATTATTGCCGTCGGAAGTTGATGAATCTAAATATTTTATTTGTAGGATAGGGGGGAGGTACCCCCCTTGCCATTTAGTGAATAGCCTGCTCTACCTGGCAATCGACCGCACGAGCCTGTTCATCCGCTCTTCCTCACGCTCGATCGCTTCCACAAGCTTGAATTGCGTCCGGCAGCGATCCAGATTGTGCCCTTCCCGATGAATCTTGAAGTAGGTGTCGCCGTTCAGATAATCGGCCAGGAAGCGGATGCCGACTTCAAACGTAATCAGCTTGCCGGAAAACGCGAGGAATTTCTTCTCGGCTTTGGTTAGGAATTCTCCAGCCGCCGAAAGATAGCCCCGCACCAGAGCTTCAAACATGGGGAACTGCATGGCAATTTTGCTCAGGTCGCGCTCGTCTTCCGCGGCAGGGCTGGTGGTAGTGCGCACCATGTCGCCAAAGTCGTAAAGCGCGAGGCCCGGCATTACGGTGTCGAGATCGACGACGCAAAGGCTCTCGCCGGTCGCGTCGTCCAGCAATACGTTATTGAACTTGGTGTCGTTGTGCGTGATGCGTTCGGGCAGGTTCGCCTCGATGAGAACGCCCGTTATCGCTTTACGCGCGAGTGCAAATTCGATTTCCGGTTGAGCACTTTGCGTGCGACCTTTCGCGGCGGCGGCGATGGCTTGTTCAAGAGCGGCGAAACGCTTCGGCGTGTGGTGAAAATCGGGAATCGTCTCGTTGAGCCGCGGCGCAGGAAGGCTCGCCAATTGCTGCTGGAACCGCCCAAAGGCCTGCGCCGCCTGGAACGCCTGTTCGGGAGAGGTCGCGGTTTCGTAGCTGCGCGCATTCTCGATGAATCGCCAGGCGCGCCACGTCTCGCCCTCCGCGTCCATATGCCAGTTCCGGCCTCCGCGCGTTGGAATCAGCGTGAGTGAGCGCCGCTCGCGGTCAGGCGCTCCTGCAAGCTGCGCGGCAAGATGCGCCGTGACGCGCTCGATATTCTGCATGACGGCTGCAGGCGAGCGAAACACATGGGAATTGACGCGCTGCAAGACGTAGCGCACCGGCGCGCCGGCTCTCTGGCAGGTGACGAGATGGGTGTCGTTGATGTGGCCGTTGCCGAAAGGCGCGAAGGCCGCGGCTTCGCCTTGAAACTGGAACTGGGCGGCGACAGCGCGAAGAACTTCCGTCTCTTTCACGGCCAAAGCTTCTCAGGATATTCGCCGGCCGCAATCAGTCCGCGAATGCTTTCGATCACGCGCGGCCGGTCTTCGCGATACGTGACGCCGAACCACGAGCCTTCCGCCGTCAGCACCTTTACGCGCGCCTTGCCTGTCGCCACCAGATCGTTCACCGTGCTCGGAATCAGGCACTCGCGCTTGAGATCGGAACCATTCTGCTTAAGAAATGTCTCGAAGTTCTCGCGCAGTTGCTCGAACACGCGCGGATAGAAGCCCCAGAAGTTGAGCGACACCGGCTCCTCGCCCGTGAACTCGGTAACCTTGCCGGCCGCGTCGGTGTTCTTCACTGAGTCGCCGTCGCGCTCGATGGCAAGATATTCGACGATGCTCTTCAAAGAATCGCCCTCGGTACGCTCGCACACGCCGCGCGCCACGCTTCCAAACTCTGAAAGAGTGTTGCGCAGGATGAATCCGATCATCGCGTAATCCGGCGAGCCCGACTTCAGGTGACCGGCGAGCACGCTGAAGCTCTCCGCACCATAGAAGTCGTCGGCATTGATGGCGGCAAAGGGCTCGTGAACGGCGCTCGCACCCGTGAGAATGGCCTGCGTCGTCCCCCACGGCTTACTGCGCCCATCGGGAACCGAAAAGCCCGGCGGCAGGTCTTCGAGCGACTGAAAAACGTAGTCCACGGCCACGCGCTTTTCAAAGCGCGAGCCAACGGTCTCGCGAAACGCCTCTTCGATGTCCTTGCGGATCACGAAGACGACCTTGCCGAAGCCGGCGCGCAGCGCGTCAAAGATCGAATAGTCGATGATGGTTTCGCCCGAGGGGCCTACCGGGTCGATTTGCTTCAGTCCGCCGTAGCGGCTGCCCATTCCGGCGGCCAGAACAAGGAGAGTAGGAGAATTTGAGGAGGTCATAGGGAAGGCTTTCGCGCTCTAACGTTCAATCCAATCGAATGGTACAACATGGGGCTGGCGCGGGACTGCCTGCGCCAAGGTGCCTGCTAAAGTAGGTTGCCATGAAACGAGACAAGGTTTTCCGAGGCTCTCCGCGCATCTTATTTGTGGCCATGCTGATCTTGACTGGCGCAGCGCCAACTGTGCGCGGGCAGATGCCGCCGTCTGAGAATTCTGCTGCGGTGCCAGCCGCTCCGGCATGGGCGCAGCCCGGCTCCGCAACGCACGTTCAGATCGCACCGCCGCCCGACTTTCACCGGCCGAGCCGGAACTTCGATACTCCGATCGGGATCTTCGAGGGGCAATCCGATGTTGGTGCGGCGCTTGTGCCCGGCAGCGCCAGTTTCGACGCGGCGACCGGAAAGTACACCATCAATTCCGCCGGATATAACGTCTGGTACATGCGCGATGAGTTTCGCTTCCTGTGGAAGCGCATGTCGGGCGATGTGTCGCTCGCAGCGGACATCGATTTTCCCGATCCCAAAGGCTTCGGCGACCGCAAAGCCGTGCTCATGATTCGCCAGAGTCTCGACGATGACTCGAAGGCCGCAATGGTCGCGCTGCACGGGGCGGGAATGGTGCACCTGGCGTCGCGGCAGGAGCGTGATGTGCGCGTGACCGACATTGAATTTCGCATGGGCGGGCGCGGACGCCCCGGCGGCGCCTCGCCCGATAGCCTCGTGTCCATCATTCCCAAACGGATCGGAATCGAGAAGCGCAGCGACGAGTTTGCGCTCTTCGTGAGCCTAGAGGGCGAGCCGATGCACCAGTTCGGTCCGCCCATCAAGCTGCACTTGGATGGGCCGTTTTATGTTGGCATCGGCTTCTGTTCGCACTTGCCCGAGACGGTGGATACGGCGGTTTTGTCGAATGTCGTGCTGAAAAACAAGGCAGGGAAGGTGCGATAGGGTCTACGTATGGCCTACGTACTAGCGCTGGATCAGGGAACGACATCTTCGCGGGCGATTCTCTTTGACGAGGTTGGCTCGATTGCTGCCGTTGCGCAAAAAGAGTTCCGGCAGTTCTATCCGCAGGCGGGATGGGTGGAGCACGACCCGGCCGAGATTCTTTCGAGCCAAACGGCCTGCGCTATAGAAGCGCTTGCTAAAGTGAGTGCGCGGCCTAATGACGTCGCCGCCATCGGCATCACCAACCAGCGGGAAACCGTGATCGTCTGGGATCGCGCGACCGGCAAGGCGATTCATCCCGCCATCGTCTGGCAGGACCGGCGCACTGCTCCGCAGTGTGACCTTTTGGAGCAGAGTGGTGCGGGGAATACAGTTACCGCAAAGACCGGCCTCGTCCTCGACCCGTATTTCTCCGCGACCAAAATCCGCTGGATCCTGGACAATGTACCCGGCGCGCGGGCCCGCGCCGAGCGCGGCGAACTGTGTTTCGGGACTGTCGACAGCTGGCTCATCTGGCACCTGACCGGCGGCCGCAGGCACGTGACCGACGTGACCAACGCCTCGCGCACTCTGCT
>JBAWFY010000511.1:0-2658 GCA_049592335.1 Occallatibacter sp. | reverse complement strand
GGGGAAGCTTCAGCAGGTGTCGGGACTACATCTATACATGCAGCCGGTGCAGGACATTACGGTGGACGATCGCGTGAGCCGGACGCAGTACCAGTACACGCTCGAAGACCCGGATACGGACGAGCTGAACACGTGGACCACCAAGTTTGTTGCGCAACTGAATAAACTGCCCGAATTGGAAGATGTGGCCACGGATCAGCAGACAGGCGCCAAAGCGGTGCAGTTGGAGATTGACCGCGTGACGGCGTCACGGCTGGGCATCGCACCCACCACCATTGACAACACTCTCTACGACGCCTACGGGCAGCGGGAGATCAGTACTCTTTACACGCAGCTCAACCAGTATCACGTGGTGCTTGAGACGGCTCCCGAGTGGCAACAAAACCCCACAAAGCTCGGCGATCTGTACATTCAGAGCAGTGCGTCCTCAGGCGCCAGCGGAGCCAGCGCGGCCACGTCGTACTCCTCGTCCGCATCGGCATCGGCAGGCTCGAATTCCACGACGACATCGGTACGCTATACGCCTTCTTCCCAGGCGCTGACCTCGCCGGCCACGGTGCTGGCCGGGGGATCGAGCAACGCTGGAGCTTCTTCGCCATCCTCCGGCTCGGTCGCGGGCACGACGCCCAATGCGGTCACATCCTCGGTCGGCGCCAATGCCATTCCGCTCAGCGCCTTCACGCAGATGACGAACACCACTGAGGCGCTTTCCATCAACCATCAGGGACAATTTCCGTCGGTCACGGTGTCGTTTAACCTGGCCTCGAATGCATCGCTGGGAACGGCGATCACCGACATCGACAAGGTGGCTAAGAATCTTAATTTCCCTGCCAGCTTGCAGTCGGGATTCCAAGGCACCGCTGCGTCGTTCCAAAATTCACTGTCCAACGAGGCACTGCTCATTCTCGCCGCTCTGGTTGCTGTCTACATCGTCCTTGGCGTCCTTTATGAGAGTTTCATCCATCCGATTACCATCATTTCCACGCTGCCCTCGGCGGGTGTGGGTGCATTGCTCGCGCTCATGATCTGCCGCGTGGATCTGTGCGTGGTGGTAATTATCGGCATCATCCTGCTCATCGGCATCGTAAACAAAAACGGCATTCTGATTGTGGACTTTGCGTTGGAGGCCGAGCGCAAGCATGGACTGGATTCGACAGAGGCGATCTACCAGGCCAGCCTGCTGCGTTTCCGGCCTATCTTGATGACCACCATGGCTGCGCTGCTGGCCGGCATTCCGCTGGCGGTGGGAACCGGCCTGGGTTCGGAGCTGCGCCGGCCGCTGGGCATTGCCATGGTCGGCGGCTTGCTGTTGAGCCAATTGCTCACGTTTTACACCACACCGGTGATTTACATCTTCTTCGACCGCCTCGGACAGCGGGTCATGGGCAGTCGTATTTCCAAGATTCCGCTCGACAGCGAACTGCCTCCCGGCGCGGAGAAGGCATGAACATTTCGGCCCCATTCATCGAGCGGCCCGTGGGCACCACGTTGCTCACCATTGCGGTGGCCATCGCAGGTGGAATTGCGTTCGTCGTTTTGCCGGTGGCTCCATTGCCGCAGGTGGATTTCCCCACCATCAGCGTTTCGGCCGGCTTGCCGGGAGCGAGCGCAGAGATCATGGCAGCCGCAGTGGCCACGCCATTGGAACGCCAGTTCAGCCACATTGCCGGCATCACCGAAATGACCTCATCAAGCCAGCTGGGCTCAACCAGCGTAACCCTGCAATTCGATCTGAGCCGTGACATCAATGGCGCCGCCCACGACGTGCAGGCCGCCATCAATGCTGCGCGTACTTATCTGCCTGCGAACCTGCCCTCCAATCCCTCCTATCGCAAGGTGAATCCTGCCGATTCGCCGATCATGCTTCTCAGCCTTACCTCAAACAAGTACGACGTAACCAAGCTCTATGACCTTGCCTCCACGATCCTGGAGCAGAAGGTGTCGCAAATTCAAGGCGTCGGGCAGGTGGGGGTGCAAGGCGGAGCCACGCCCTCTGTACGCGTCGAGGTCAATCCCACCAAGCTCGAAAGCTTCGGGCTTACTCTGGGCAGCGTGCAATCAGTACTCAGCCTGCAAAACTCGCACGAGCCGCGGGGGCAGCTCTCGAACAATGGCGTCAGCGAAGACATCATCACCAACGACCAGATCTCCGCGGCAGCCGACTACCAGCCGCTGATCGTGGGATATCACAACGGCCAGGCGGTACGGCTTTCGGATGTGGCCGATGTCGTGGACTCTACGCAGAACCTGCGCTCTGCCGGATACGCGGACGGAAAAAGGGCTATTTTCGTCACCATCTTCCGTCAACCCGGCGCCAACATTATTCAGACCGTGGACCGCATCAAGGCGCAACTGCCCTTTCTCGAGGCGGTGCTCCCCCAGGGCATCACCACGACCATCGTTCTTGACCGCACGACCACGATTCGCGCTTCGGTTAATACCGTGTACAAGGCGCTGGTTTGGTCCGTCTGCCTCGTCATCCTGATGGTCTTCGTCTTCCTGCGCAGCCCTCGCGCCACACTCATTCCCTTTGTTGCCGTACCGACCTCGCTGATCGGAACGTTCGCGGCCATGTACATGTTCGGCTATACCCTCGATAACCTGTCGCTGATGGCGCTGACCATCGCCACCGGCTTTGTGGTGGACGACGCCATTGTG
>JBAWFY010000510.1:0-5640 GCA_049592335.1 Occallatibacter sp. | reverse complement strand
GCCTTGGGCTCGGTCATCTGCACGTTGAGCGAAAGCGACTCCTCAAGAATCCGCATCAGTTTGCCGCGCGGCTCCTGACCGGAAGAAGGTTCGGTGAGCCGCTGCCGCAGCTCGCTCTCCATGCCCTCGAGCAGCGCCGTGTCGGCGTCCGGATCGAGACAGCGCACCCGGCGCCAGTCGCGCGTGAAGCGTACCTCCACACGTTCCTGAGGAAGGCCGGGCTCGCCTTCCGCCGCCGCGCGTTCGCGCAGGATCGCGCCGATGGTCACATACTCGTTCCGCACCGCATCCGGCACATACCGGAGCAGCTGGAATTCGCATTCGCGTCTGGGATGGATGCCGTTCATAAAGTAGCTTCCAGCTTTTAGCTCCTAGCCTTTAGCTCCAGACGCGCAGACCCGAGCAGTCTTCTTCATACTTTCACTCGAATCAAAGATCGTCTGCCGACGTATCTCGCGTGAATTTTCCTTCCGAAAGCACCTTTTCCCACAAAACCCAGAGCCGCCAGATTCCGCGAGAGAAAGCTAGCGGCTAGGAGCTAGAAGCTTGCCTCCTTCAGTTCACCCTCATCGTAGCCCCCCACCGGCCGTCTATCCAAGGCTCTTCCGCATCTTCAGTCCCCTTCGTTCCCCATTTTGGAAACGGCTTGCGGTCCGAGTTCCCAAATGCCTCGATCCACTCCCGGATCCGGCTCCGCCGCGCCAGCAGTTTTTCCACCAGAGACTCCATTTCGGCCAGGTCGCCGCCATACCATTCGGGGGGAACGTCGTTGGCCGCCGCCCACACCGTCTCCGCCGGCATGTTCTCAAATCGCGTCAGCCACGGCTCAAATGAGTTCCACTCTTTGATCTCCCGGTAGACCTCGTTCCTGTAGTAGACGCCGCGCAGCGGGGCGTCCTCAAAGCGCCATTCTCCAGCGTGAAAGCAGTAGCCGAAGTCGATAAACACAGCCTTGTACCGCCGCTCGCGCTGCCGCCGCACGAAGACCGCCTGCCGCCCATTGGCGTTCCCTGTCCATTTATCGAGAACCAGAATCCCGGCGAACTCGCCCAGGTTCTTCACCTCGGCCAGTTGCTCTTCGGGCAGGTAATCCACCACTTGTCCCGGCATCAGCCCGCCCGCGAATCGCGATCCGAACTGCAGTCCCGCCTTGCAGCGCGCATGCGTCCTGCCAAAATCGATCTCCAGCTCCGGCGTGTTCTCGATGAGCCACTCGGAGACCTCGACCAGCTCCGTCTCCGGCACAGTCAGCCCTGCGGCTGCCGCCAGGCGCGAGGCCAGCAGCTCATTGGCCAGCACTCGAGTGTGCTGCGGATTGTTCTGGAACTTCACCACATAGATGTGGCCGTCCGCGCCCAGCATCAACTGGCCCTGCGCGCCGCCCCGCATGCGCCGGATCTGCTGTACCGCCAGAACCGCCAATGGATTCTTCCGCCTTTCGTCTCACTCCGCGTGTTTCTTCCTCGCATTCTAAATGTTTCCCGACCGCGCCTGCATATCCACGACTACAAACCTTGCGGCAACACGCTGCGATCGTTAGCATTGCATCCATCATGCAACGTGCATTGAGATGGGCGGTCCTGATCGCCATTGCCAGCACAGCCTCATTCGCCTGCGCCAAGACAGTGAAGGTGTCGGGGCGCATCGTCGCCTACAATTCCGGGATAGGTTGCGTTAATGGGAACGTCGGCTGGTGGGTAGTCCTCCGCGCGCAAAAAGTGAAGCAGGAGGCCAACAGGTTCGTGCTGTTGTACTTCACTCAACCCTGCGGAGTCTCGCCAGACCAGCTCATCGGAAACTCGATGGTTCGGCGTTACAGATTGACCCGGGACAAGGAGGAAGACGCAGTTCTGAATGAATACGTCGCCTGCCTAATCGATTCAAAACCACCCAAGCCTTGCCCGCCCGGCGACCCTATGACGCACACTCCGATCTGGGAACGCACGCCGGGAGCAGAAGACGTACCGCTGCCTTTCGGCTCCCGGCTCCTAGGTTATCGTTCTCCCGATCTGCCTTGGGTCCCATTACTTTGAAGTTCTCGCGTCGTTCGTGTCCCCTTTCAGACCGAGCAACCCGCAACCCAGCGGCGATAACGCCGTCTTCACCCTTTTTCCTCCGTTCCAAGCCTGTTAGGATGAATTTTGCGTTGGCTCGCGTCGCGGGCAGCATCCCAACAACTTAAACGGAAAGAGGTTCACGGTGGCAGACACCAAGAAGATCGCCGATAAGGCGGAACGCAAGAAGATCAAGCGCACGGCGCGCAAGAAAGCCGCTCCCAAGGCCAAGCGCACCACCCCGCGCGGCTCGCTGAAGAAGAAAGTCAAGAAGATGGTCCGCGGCCAGAGCAAACGCTAAAAGCAGCTTCTAGCCGCTAGCTCCCGGCCCTTCGTGCCGGAGTGCGTGACTTCGTTCACTGCCAACGAGCTAGCAGCTAGAAGCTGGTAGCTAGAAGCTGCATTTTTCATGCCCAGCCAACTGCTCGCCCGCAAGTCGATCGACAAGCTCATCCGCGATTCGGAAGAACCCGCGCGCGCCCTCAAGAAAACTCTCGGTCCCTGGTCGCTCACCGCGCTCGGCATCGGCGCCGTCATCGGCTCGGGCATCTTCACCGTCATCGGCACCGCCATCTCCGGCGAGCAGTTCGACACCTCGAGCATGGTCAACACGCCGCTTGCCAGCTACATCATCACCCACACCGCGCTTGCCGGCCGTCCCGGCGCCGGCCCCGCCATCGCGATCTCCATGATCCTGGTGGCCTTCGTTTGCGCGCTCACCGGGCTCTGCTACGCCGAGCTCGCGTCGATGATTCCCATCGCCGGCTCGGCCTACACCTACACCTACGCCACGCTCGGCGAACTCATCGCCTGGATCATCGGCTGGGACCTGATCCTCGAATATGCCGGCTCCAACATGAGCGTCAGCGTCGGCTTCGCCGCCCACGTCGTCGATCTCCTCGACTGGTTCGGTCTCCATCCCTCCGCCAAATGGATCTCGCCCGCCTATCTTCCCTCGGGCCTCCAGGATCTTGCCGGCAACAACATCTACAACCCCGGCTGGCACTTCGGCTTCAACATTCCCGCGTTTCTCATCGTCATGTTTCTCACGGTGATCCTGGTCCGCGGCATTCGCGAGTCGGCCCGGACCAACAACATGATGGTGGCTTTCAAACTCGTCGCCATCCTCATCTTCGTCTTCGCTGTCATCGGCTTCATTCATCCCGCCAACTGGCATCCCTTCATGCCCAACGGCTGGTCCGGCGTACTGACCGGCGGGTCGATCATTTTCTTCACCTACATCGGTTTCGATTCCGTCTCCACCGCCGCCGAAGAGTGCCGCAACCCGCAGCGCGATCTGCCCATCGGCATCATCGCCACCCTCATCGTCTGCACCGTGCTCTACGTCGCTGTCGCCGTCTGTTTAACGGGATTGGTTCCCTGGCGCTCCATGGTCGGCGACGCCGCCCCCGTCGTCAACGCGCTCAAAAAACTCTCCATCCTGCCCGGCGGCCATCCTCTCCACTGGATTCGCCTCATCGTCCTCCTCGGCGCGCTGATGGGCATGATCTCGTCGATTCTCGTTTATCAAATCGGCCAATCGCGCGTCTGGTTTTCCATGTCGCGCGACGGCCTGCTGCCCCGCGTCTTCTCGAACGTCCATCCCCTCTTCCGCACGCCCGCCTTCTCTACCTGGGTCGCCGGCGTCCTCGTCGCCATTCCCTCCGGCCTCTTCGACATCGGCACTCTCGCCGATCTCTCCAACATCGGCACCCTCTTCGCCTTCGTCCTCGTTTCCATCGGAGTGATTGTTCTCCGTCTGCGCGAGCCCGAGCGTCACCGCGGCTTCGTCGTTCCCGGCGGTCCCATCATCCCCGCGTTGAGCGTGATCTTCTGCTTCCTCCTCATGGCCGGACTGCCCATCATCACCTGGTTCCGCTTCGTCATCTGGCTCGTCATCGGTCTCTTCATCTATTTCCTCTACAGCCGCCACCGCTCCGAATTTTCCCCCAGGAACCAGTCCTCCCAACCAGCCCCACCCGCGGTCCGCGCCGCGGAATAGAGTGCGGCGAATCGGTCCTGATACGAGCGCGCCGTGCGGGGTTCGTTGGTTCTAATCCGAAAAGCGGCGAGGCCAGGTGTTCGCCATGCCACCCCTTGCCACCCGGCGGTGTTAGGCTCAAGGACAACCGGTGGCAGATCGCGGATTCGACAATTCTTTTTAAGGATGTGCTCCATGAAGGGAAATGCAAAGGTTCTTGAGGAACTGAATCAAGCTCTCCGTGACGAATTAACGGCGATCAATCAATACTTCCTGCACGCGGAAATGTCGGAGAACTGGGGTTACAAGAAGTACTCCAAGTACATCAAGAAGCAATCCATCGACGAGATGAAGCATGCCGAGCTGCTGATGGAGCGGATCATCTTTCTGGACGGGATACCAAAGATGGAGCCGATGAGCCTCACCATCGGAAAATCCGTCAAGGAGATGATCGAGTCCGATCTGAAACTCGAACACGAGGCCGTTGCCTCATATAACCGCTCGATCAAGGTGTGCGTAGAAAACGCCGACAACGGTTCCCGCGATCTCTTCATGAAATTGCTGAAGGATGAAGAGGGCCACGTCGACTGGCTGGAAGCGCAAACCCACCAAATCTCAGAGATCGGCTACGAACGCTATCTCATCACCCAAACAGAAGAAGATTAGGCAGCCCAAGCCCTATCCGGGTGCACCATCCTTTCACGCTCTTCAAAAGGGGTGGAACGAATGTGTGCGTTTGGGTCTTGAGCGGAACGATTCTACGCGGTAACCGTGGAAACGAAATTGCCGCCCCCACAACAACCCGGCCCCGGAGAGGCCAATCGAAAATAGCCCAGGGTTGGAGAAGAGTCTCCGCCGCGTAGGCCCGGCGCGAATATTTCGGCTCGGCTTCTCATGGTGCAGCCCGAAAAATCGCTCACTCCGTTTCCACCTGCGCCTTCGGCCCAGACCCAACCAAGGGCGCTCGATACAGCATGGCAGGCAGCAGCATGGACGCATAAGCGCACGCCGTGAAGGCCAGCGCCCACGTCTCATACAGCCAATCGAGCCGATATATGCCTGCGGTTGCCATGGCTGCCAGCTGCGTGATGATTCCGATGACGACAAATCCTCGCGCTGCCTGGGCGATGGTCGGTCTCCGAAACGTCTGGCTGGCAACCGGCTCGAGCCCGCTAATCGACGTTCTTTCAGACGAACTCTCTTCCGTTCTCCACCGTTCGATCAACCGCAGCAGCCTTCCCTGTGTCGCAAGCCAATCCACTGTATGCAGGATCAAGCCATGAACCTGGCCGGAATCAGGTTCGCGAAACCGCACCATAGGCTGCTTCCGGAACCAGTTCGAGGGCGACGCCGCCACCATGCCAACCTCCACAACGTCCGCCGGATTAAGGGCAATCGCGATGCGCTCGCTTTGATAGCACAGCCTTCCGTTCTCAAAACGCAGCAACCCCACGTCGGTAAAGCGATAACCGTTATAGCTGTGTGCTACGCCATCCGGCGCAAGACCCACAAGCTTTCCATCGACACCCAGCCTTACCGCGAGTTTTCGCCCCATGCGACCGTAGCGCAGTGCCATCCCAGTTGCGGCTGCGCCTTTGGTAAGCC
>JBAWFY010000509.1:0-8252 GCA_049592335.1 Occallatibacter sp. | reverse complement strand
AGGTGGGCGACTCTTTTGAGCTTGTGCTGGTCGACGACGGATCAACCGATCGCACCTACAAACTGCTCGAAGAAATCGCCGCGGTCGACAGCCGCGTGCTGCTCATCAAGCTGCGCCGCAACTTCGGTCAAACCTCGGCTCTGGCTGCGGGCTTCGACCACGCTACCGGCGAATTCGTCCTGGCCATGGACGGCGACCTGCAGCACGACCCCAACGACATTCCCGCGTTCCTTGAGAAGCTGGACGAGGGCTACGACGTCGTCTCCGGATGGCGCAAGAACCGCACCGATAATGTCGTCATGCGCCGCATTCCCTCCGCCTGCGCCAACTGGATCATGGCCCGGCTTTCCGGCGTGCCCATTCACGACTTCGGCACTACCTTCAAAGCCTACCGCCGCGAGGTCATCCAGAACATCCCGCTCTACGGCGAGATGCACCGCTTCATTCCCGCGCTCGCCAGTTGGTACGGCGCCACCATCTGCGAGATTCCCATACGCAGCGTGAACCGCGAACGCGGCAAGAGCCATTACGGCCTGGGGCGCACTTTTCGTGTCATCTTCGACCTGATCACCATTCGCTTCCTGCTGCGCTACATGGGCCGGCCCCTGCACTTCTTTGGCGGCTTTGGCATCCTCGGCATGTTCACGGGAAGCGTGATGGCCGCAGTTCTTCTGGGCGAGAAGCTCATTCACCCGGAGACGAGCTTGATGCATTCTCACGGGCCCATGTTCGTGATTGCCTCGGTGCTCATCGTCGCCGGCGTTCAATTGCTGGCTCTCGGCCTGCTCGGCGAATTGCAGGTGCGCCACTACTACAGCAGCCAGCACCCCGCGTCCTACACCGTCGATCGCCTGGTCCGATTCGTCTCGGAAGATGAGCAGAACCTGCTCTCCGAGCGCCGCAATGGGTTGCTTTGAAGGCCGGCACGAAACGATCCGGGAAAAGGGAAGGAAGACGATCGCTTCGATCGGCCCTTACGGCTGCCGGTTCGCTGCCCGGTCCAACAAGCGCAGCGTCACTCTACTGTCAATGCGATGGTTCCAACAGTTGCGCTGCTCGTTCCCGATGTTCCTGTCACCGTGACTGTGTAGCTTCCCGGTGTCGTGCCGGAGTTGCCACCGCCCGTGGTGCTACCGCCGCCCCCGCAGCCAACGACGCTGATTGAAAGAACCAGACCAAACAAGCTCGACATCGCCAGCCAGTTTCTCCGGCGCCTTGGAACCAGAAAGGCCGCAATCATCGCCAAGGCCGTTCCGCCCGTTACAGGCCCGAAGAGCCGCTGCCTCCCGTTCATCGCGCTTGACGTGGCAGTCGTCACGACGGTGAGGGTAGATGTCTGTGCCGAAGCGCCGCTGATACCCACGGAAGTCGGGTTCAAGCTGCACGTCGGCATGTCGCTGACACTCGTCATGGACGTCGTGAGGGCGCAAGTCAGATTCACTGTTCCGCTGAATCCATTCTGCCCCACAACGCTCACGGTCCCGGTGTTGCCTGTGGTTGCGCCGGGCGTCACGGTCATGGACGTGGTGCCGCCCGAACCCGCGCCAAAGGAGGGTGGCGCACTAGCCGTGTAGGCAAAGCCATGCATCACAGAGCCACTGTCCATGTAGCCTCCCACTGCCGTTCCCGAGGCATTCACGCTGAAGCCCCCGGTCCCCGCCAGAGGAAGCGCGACGGGCGTTGCGGACGCGTTCGGAGCGCGGAAGGTGGTAAATGCGGCATTGCCGGACAGCGGTTGCGAGTAGACGAAGCCGTAGTTTAGTCCGCTGGAATCCGTATAGACGCCCGTAATGTAGCTGCCCGTCGGGTCGATGCTGGTGGGGAATGTGCCTCCGTACCCCCCGCTCGGCTGCGTGTTATTTGCGCCCGGCGCATCGAACGTCGTAATCGTGCCGCTTGCCGAACGGATGAAGCCGTGCCGGATCAGGTTCGCATCGGTATACGAGCCAACCACATCGCCCGCAGTGTCCATGCTCATGGGGAACGTTCCGCAGAATGGGCTGCATTGCTTGATGTAAGTTGTCGCACCGGAGACATCGAACCCGGTGACGGTTCCCCCTGCCGAACACACGAATCCGTGGTCGTTGCCGCTCGAATCGATGTAGACGCCGGTGACCTCGCCCGATGCATTTATGGCCAGCACAACGGTGCCTTCCCTGGGACCGCTCGAAGCTCCGTCTCCTGCATCTGGCGCGTCGATTGTGGTGAAGCTACCGTTATCGTAGAGAAAACCGTGCCGAAGCGGAGTAATGCTGCTGACTCCGGTGGTATAGAAGCCAGCAATCTGCCCGGCGTCGTTGATCGACATCGCGACCGTCCCGCAGCCGTACAAGTTCGTGCATGCATTCGGATCGTCGAGCACGGTGAAGGTATTCGGGCTTGCGGCCTCGCGCAAAAATCCGTGAAATACGAACTTGTTGTCTGCATAGGTGCCCACCGCATCGCCCGCGCTATCGATTCCGAAGCCCAATGTTCCTTCAAATCCTTCCCCCAGCTGGCTCGACCCCGCGTTGGGCGCATCAAAGGATGTAAATGTCCCATTGGCCGCGCGCACAAATCCGTGCAGGTTGTCGACCGAGTTCGAATACGTTCCTGTCATTTCCCCGGAGGCATTCACGCCGAAAACGATCGTCCCCTCGCCGGCGCTCGTCCCTGCGTTCGGCTCGTCGATCGCGGTGATCGTGTAATTTCCGCCCAAACCGGAAGTCTCAGGCCTCGCGAGAGCGGCTTGCCCTTCACCGCCCATGGACAGCGAGCCAAGCGTCCTCTCCCAGAATCTCCATGTCTGCCTGCCGGCCCTGGCAGAACTCGCCAGCCACACGGCTGCCCCGGCAATCATGATTCCGGTAAGCAGCAGTAATGGAGCGCTTCGACGCGCCCAATCCGAAAACCGAATCGCGCTGCGAACCGCGTTCCAGAAAATTTCAGTTCGAAATGAACGAGGGAATTTCACGGGCAAGTCCCTTTCTTGTAAGGCGGGCGATTAACTCATCGGGCTGGCCCGACCGTTGAAATGCCGTGACTCCCGGCGCCTGAGAGTACAGCGAGCGTACGAAACGCGCAAAGCGCACCGCGCCTGGAGTTGGCTTCAAGAATGAACGCGTCTTTCAGTTGCGGCGAGTCTACCACGCCGGTCTTGCGGCTTCAACGTTCCAAATCATAGAGCCGTGAAATACTTGATCTCGGGCTATGCTTTTCTTCTTTTGTTCGATTGTCCGCATGGTCCTTGTTGGATGTGTCCATCGACTCGTTTTTGCGACCGATCCGCGGCTAAACTGCTCCACAACCCGAGGACAGCGTCACGATGCTTTCGGCCAGAGAAACCCGCGCCCTTCAGGACCGATTGACAGTTGCGTGGCATGAGACGTCGGAAACAAGCGAAAGCTCCGCCGGCGAGTGGCTCGATCTGGTCGCACGGCAGCATCGCGCGAACTTCGATCTGTGGCATATCGAAGACGCCGCGCGCGCGCCGCACGTCACCGATGCCGAACTTGCCGACGTAAAACGCCGCATCGACCGGACGAACCAACTTCGTAACGATCTGACCGAAGAGATCGACCGCGTGCTCCTCACCTGGCTCAAGTCGCGCGGGTTGCCGAACGAGTCCGCGCCCCTGAACTCCGAATCGCCGGGCCTCATCATTGACCGGCTCTCCATCCTCGCGCTCAAGATCTACCACACGCGCGAAGAGACGGAACGCGTGAATGCTCCAGAAGGCCACGAGGAGCGCAACCGCGCACGGCTCAGAGTGCTCGAAGAGCAATGTACCGACCTCGCCGGGTGCCTTGATGCCCTCTGGAGCGAAACCCTGAGCGGCGCGCGCCGCTTCAAGCTCTATCGACAGTTGAAGATGTACAACGATCCAGCGCTGAATCCAGCGATCTACGCCGATTCTGCCGCGGGAAAAGCCATCGACGGTGTAAAACGGACTGTCGCCGTTGTGCGTCAAACTTAGCGTGAGCGTCCCAGTATCCGGCGCGAAATCGGGAAGTGCTACAGTCAGGCTCTCGGCGCGGACGTTGCAAAAATTCTTAAACGCAGGATCGTCGATGTCCAGCCGCACGGTAAGCTTCTTCTGCGAGGCAAGCTGGGCAAACGCCGAGGCACCGGAACCGCCCTGCGAGTCTCCCCGAGCACCTCCATCGACGTATTGAGAGCCGTCATAGAGCATCTTCAGGGTTACGGGCCGGTTTGCCCCGGCAGCACGATTGGAGTAGACGGTTGCGCAGCTGATCTTCCCCCCGTTCCCGCCCGTGCCGCCGTGACCACCCAAACCGCCCGTTCCGCCGGTTTTTCCCGTTCCGCCGCGGCAAGAGTTGTAGGCGGAATTGTTGAAGATGTGGGCAGCCATCCAGTCCTTGTCAACGGTCACACCTACACTGGGAACGTCGAAGCAGGGCGCGTCATCGTCTTGGTGATGATCCTGCCATTTGGGTCCAACATCGCCAACCTGGCCTTGCATTCCCTGATGACCGTCCTGCCCGCGCCCACCGCGGCCGCCGATGGCATGGAGTTGAAGCGGGCTATCGCCCGCCGTTGCGGACGTTTCAATGCTCTCCGCAAACACAAAAATGTTGCCGGCATCGAGCCCGTTGTCCGCGTCCGCTCCTTTGGTTCCGGTAGCGCCGGCAGATGTATCAAGCTGTTGCGGAGTGTCCCCAGGCGCAAAGTCCTTGCCGGTCGGATCGGGCCCCGACACATCGATCACCGTTGGACTCGCAACGATGATGCGCCGCGCGACAAGCGAGAAATCCTTGCCGCGATTCACTAAAGTCCCATTCAGAGTGACCGTATCTGCCTGGATGTGGATCTTGTACTTGGCGAGGGGATATTTTTGCCCCGCCTGCGGTAGCGCGTAGGGAATGTCGGCCTGCGTCAGGCTCAAATTCGACGAATAGATGTAGTACGTGTCGCCAACCTGGCTGCGAATGTCGACTTCTGTGGGAGGCAACTGCACGGTTGCATTGCTGCTCATCGGGCTCCTTGGTTTACTCAATGGGACATCGCAGGCTCGTGGGGAAGTTACGGCAAAGACGCTAAGGTGCTGCCAGGCATTTTCAAGGGCGGGGTTGCGATCAAGATGACCACAAGAATAGCGAAGATGGGGGCGGCGGAGCAAACAAATAGGCCTCAGGTCGCAGTCGAACTTTTCCCTGCCGGTCGGCCCCCCATTGACGGAAGGCAAACTTCTGCGTATAAAAATTGCCTGAGTCCTGTTTTCACCGAAGCTTCCCCGCCGGCTACGAACCGGGCTACGGGGGAAAGGAATACGCACTTCCATAATGGCCATGACGCAAGACGCTAGAAACGCGGCATCCAGCCGCAAAAAGAATACGTCCGCAAACGGCAAAGCCGACCGCCGCAGCGGCGCGACAGGCCTCCTCTTCCAGCACTACGAGGCCGCCGTACTGCTATTGCAGCAGGGGAAATACGAGAAGGCGCTCGCCGCTCTCGAAAAGCTGCTGCCCGAGGCGCCGGCCGAGATTCAGGACCGCTGCCGCATGTATATCAGTACCTGCCAACGCCAGTTGCAGGCTGCCGGCCGGTCGTTTTCGACTCCCGAGGAGCACTACGACTACGCCATCTCGCTGCTCAATACCGGCTACTACGAGGAAGCCCGCGAGCAGTTGAATACAATTCTCAGCGACCACCCCGACGCCGATTATGCGTCTTATGGACTGGCAGTACTCGAGTCCATCACGGGCCATACCCAGCAATGTCTGGCGAGTCTCTCGCGGGCCATCGAGCTGAACCCCAAGTGCCGCGTACAGGCGCGCGCCGACAACGATTTCCAAAACATGGCAGACGATCCGCGCTTTACCGAGTTGCTGTATCCTGAGGTTCCATAGGCCCTGTTTTGGATTCCGCAATCTCTCTAAACGTTGAAATAGCGCAGGCAGCCGGCGACACCCGCGCCACGCAAACTCTTCGCCGTCCGCTGCGCGTCGTCGCCATCGGTGGAGGCACGGGCTTATCCACGCTGCTGCGCGGGCTGCGCCGCCACGTTTCTCCGCCCGGCGAAGGCGCTACCGCGCCCGGCGCGATTGCCGATCTCGCGGCCGTAGTCACGGTCACCGACGACGGCGGTTCCTCAGGGCGTCTGCGCCAGGACTTCAACATGCTGCCGCCCGGCGACCTGCGCAATTGCATGGTCGCTCTCAGCGAAGAAGAAGATCTGCTCACCAAACTCTTCTCCCATCGCTTTCGCGCAGGCCTGGGATTGAAGGGCCACAGCTTCGGCAATCTGTTTGTCGCCGCGCTCACGGAGATTACCGGCGATTTTGCGCAGGCAGTGCAGCTGGCTTCGAAGATCCTGGCTACCCGTGGCCGTATCTATCCTGCCACCACTGCCAACACCACTCTGGTGGCCAATATGGACGACGGCTCGATCGTTCGCGGCGAAACAAAGATCACGGCCAGCAAGCGGCGCATCGTGGAGCTGACGCTCGATCCGCACAGTCCCACTCCCCTTCCCGAGACTTTGGACGCAATCGAGCGCGCCGATCTGATCACGGTGGGGCCGGGCTCTCTCTACACCTCCATCATCACCAATCTGCTTGTCGATGGCGTGCCCGAGGCCCTGGCCTGCGCGCGCGGCGTGCGCGTCTACATTTCGAACCTGATGACGCAGGCCAACGAGAGCCTGAACCTAACCGCCGCCGAGCACATCGAGCGCATCTACGACCACACGCGCCGGCCCATCTTCGACTTCGCAGTAGTCAACACGGCAAAATTCTCTCCCGAAACCCTCTCCCGTTACGCCGCCGAGGGCGCTGCGCCTATTATTGCCGATGTCGAGCGCATTCAATCGTTGGGCGTGCGCTGCGTTACAGGAAATTTCGCTAGCGAAGAGAATCTCGTCCGCCATATCGCCAACCGGGTGGCAGACGTGGTGCTGGAGTTGGCCCAGGACTCCGCCTCGAAGCAGCCATAAGCATGAAAAATAATCGTTTCTCCTGCCGGTACTGATCGGATAGAGTGGTCTTGCGCAAGGGGAACGCCTGCGCTTCCGTTTCAGGAGGATGTATGAGCAAGACGCCAGTTCGCATTTTGTTCGGCTGCTGCCTTTTCGCGGCCGCGGTTCTTTGCTGGGCACAGGCAGCGCGCAAGCCCGGCCTGTGGACGATGACCAGCACCATCACGTGGCAGAAGTCGCCCATGCCTCCAGGCATGACTCTGCCTCCGGGAGTGCAGAATCCTTTCGCACCCATCACGCGCACCAGCGACGTTTGTCTGACCCAGGAGATGATCGATAAGTTCGGCGCTCCCATGATGCCGCCCCAGGCGCAGGAGAGCTGCACCGTCTCGAACGTCGTGCTCAAGACCGACAGCATGACCGCCGAGATGACCTGCACGGGAAGAATGAATGCCCACGCGACCATCGAGTCCTCCTGGCCCGGCGGCAATACGGCGCACGGCAAGATCCATTTCACCGGCGCTATGCAGATGGGACCGAATTCCGCTCCCATTGAGTACACGGTCGAGAGCACATCGGTCTATAAGGGCGCAGACTGCGGCAGCGTGAAGCCGCTGAGCATGCCGGCGACGAAGTAGATGGCACCACCCAGAGCCCCTTTGTTGATCAACGCATAACGGCCGAATAAATGACTGACGAACCCCTGGATTCCCTGCGGGAAAACATCCGATCGTTTCTCAAAGTCTCGCTGCCCGCTCATCTGCCGACCGTGCGCTTCGTGAACGAGCAGGAGGGCGATGGCTTCCGGCGAAGTCTGATTCGATTCACGTCGCCCGATGGAGAGCAGATTGAGGCGTTTTTTCTTCTGCCCAGTTCAGGTGCTCCGCGTGGAGCAGTTCTTGCGCTGCATCAACACAACAGCCAGTGGGAGATCGGTAAGAGCGAAGTTACCGGCATCATTGGCGATCGACTTCAGGCCTTTGGCCCTGCTTTGGCGCGTAACGGGATCGCGGTGCTTGCCCCCGATGCTATCGGATTCGAATCGCGATTGAGCCAAGCAGGAGAAGGAACCTCACTCGCCCCGTCCCTCACCAAAATCTACAGCAGCGCCGAAGGCTGGCTGCAGTATTACAACCACGTTGCCTATCGTCTGGTGCGCGGCGATTTGCTGATGAGCAAACTGCTGTTGGATTCCGCAGCGGCGCTCACGGTGCTTCACCAGCTGACGAAGATTTCGCGTCTTGGAGTAGTCGGTCATTCCTTTGGCGGGAACGTTGCCCTTTTCTTGGCGGCTCTTGACCGTCGAGTTGCGTTTGCCTGCGTCAGCGGCGCACTC
>JBAWFY010000508.1:0-1852 GCA_049592335.1 Occallatibacter sp. | reverse complement strand
CGATTTGCCTAACGCACAATGCCACTGTGCCCCATCCATTCCGCGCTTTTTGCGGAATGGGTGGGAAACCACGATGCAGAACGTAAGCGTGCGACAGATCGAAGAGACGATCCGCCGTGCGGCGGGGCGCTTGCTGTTGGGCTCTCTGCTTCTTCTCTGCGCAGCCGCAGCCCTCGCGCTCGAACCTTCTACCCCTCTCGCCAATTTGAGCCGTCAGTCCTGGGCCATGGAAAATGGCCTGCCGCAGAATACCGTCCAGGCCCTCGCGCAAACGCAGGATGGATTCATCTGGTTGGGTACGGAATCAGGCCTGGTCCGCTTCGATGGCGTCGAATTTGAAACCTACGACCGCAACTCCAACCCTGCCCTGCCCGGCAACGACATCCGCGCGTTGCTCGCGACAAAGGACGGAGCACTGTGGATCGGCACGAACGCCGGCCTCGCGCGCTGGAAGGACGGCGCAGTTCGCGTCTTCACGACCAACGATGGCCTGCCCACCAACGGCATCATGGCGCTGGACGAAGACACGGATGGGTCGCTCGGAGTTTGGACGGAGCAGGGCCCAGTACGGATGACGGGAGACCATTTCGAGGCCTTAGCAAGAAAACTTGCCATTCTACGAAACGGCCACTCTTTGCCAGGTGGGCCCGGTTCTCCGGCATGGTTTATAGAGGTGTCGCCGAACGGCATGGCAGCCGAAGGTGGTTCAACAAGCCTGGACATTACGCAGAATAGAGATCATGGTCAGATGATTCTGCCTCTCGCCGTCGGACGGAACCTCCCCGGCAGCCGCATCCAATCCGTCTTCGCCGATCGCCAAGGCGCACTCTGGATCGGCACCAACGCCGGCCTTGTCCGCTGGATGAGCGGAAAAATCGCACGCCTCCCCGTCACCGATCCGCTGTCGACCACATCGATCCTCACGCTGATGGAAGATCGCGAAGGCAATCTGTGGGTCGGGACTGAAACCGCCGGCCTCGACGTCCTGCGCGATCAGCGCTTCCGCACTCTCGACACACGCGACGGGCTGCCATCCGACCGCATCACTACCGTAGTCGAAGATGCGCGCGGCATGTTGTGGGCGGGCACGCAATCCGATGGCGTGATGGCCCTGCACCGCGACGAAAGCACGCCGTCAGGCTGGCGCGTCGCGCGTACTCTCACCGTCGAAAACGGCATGGCCAGCAACGTCGTACTGTCGCTGGCAGCAGCACCGAACGGCGACCTGTGGGTAGGCACACCCGATGGCCTCAACCGCATTCACGGCGGCCAAGTTGACGTCTTCACATCGGCTGACGGCTTGCCCGACGACTTCATCCGCTCGTTGCTCATTGACGCGGATGGCTCGCTCTGGATCGGCACACGGCGCGGGCTGGCGCATTGGGTCACCAGCAACGGCGCGCAACCCACGCCACAGATGCAAACCTATACCCACGCCAATGGCTTGGGCAGCGACCTGGTAGGCGCCATGACTCGCGACGCCAGCGGCGATCTGTGGATCGCAACGCTGGCCGGGCTGTCGCGCCTCCACAACAATACAATCCAAAACTTCACCACCGCGGACGGACTTTCGAGCAACGTAATCACGGCGCTCCTGCCGCGCAGCGATGGCACGCTCGTGATCGGCACGCAGGATCACGGCTGGAACATGTGGGACGGGCACAAGTTCACCCCCGTCATGCACAACGGACCCACAGCGATCGGTCTCGACCAAACCACCATTCACGCCATTCTCGACGATGGCAGCGGACATCTCTGGTTCGCCACTGAAAATGGCATTGCTCGCTGCGATTGCAACGCCATGCAACGTGCCAGCCCCGGCGAAATGTGTTCGCACTGGATGGAGTTCGGT
>JBAWFY010000507.1:0-5927 GCA_049592335.1 Occallatibacter sp. | reverse complement strand
TCATAGTCATGTTCTAAGAAACCTGCGCCGGTTGTTGCTGGTGCAGCGAACGTTTGCCGATGAAGAACTCGCCGAGCGTCAGCCGAGCATTGCCTTCGAGATCGAGAAACCCGGCGCGGCTCGCTTTGCACAGTGCTTGCGCCTCTGGCGAGAGATAGGGCCCGATGATCATGGTGGTCGCCGAGCCGGCCCGATGCGCCGCACAGTCCTGCAGCTTTTTTAACGCAGCGCGAACCCTGGTAGGGCTGGTGTCCGGATTCACCTCGCAGGTCAGGGTGTGGCTGTGGCCGTAAACGTCGACCCGGGCCACGATCTCGGCGGCGCGGCCGCGCACGGGCCGCTCACGTTTCATCTCTTTGAGCTTGACTGCGGAGACTTGTTCAAGCAAAGCCTTCAGGGCTTCGGCGGCGCGTATCTCAAGTTCGGTAGCTGCGCGATCGGTTTTCATCGCCGTCTCCTTCTTCCTCTTTAATGGGTTTCTTTCTTAGCATCGTCCAGATGGGCGGGGCCAACAATGAACGAGTTCGCTCCAATCGGAATCATGGCCAGCGGTGTGGGATTGCGTCGGCCGCTGCCCTGGCGAACCTTCGACTCCAGCCAAAGACCTAGCCTGGGGTCGGAGATCTCCGGTTTCCCGTCCCAGAAGTGGGATGGCAGCCCGCACTCGATGCGAAGATGATCGAGTTGAAGTTCGATCTCCTTCACGTTTTTCGGAAAGTAACGCTGCACGTTGTTCTCTCCGACCAGAATTCCGGTTAGCCGGCGACCACAGCATTGAGACGTGACAACCATAAAAGCCCTCCGTTCAACGCAGCGCCCATTGGGGGTGGGGTGCTTTGCCGGCGATGCCGCTGCCTGGGTGCTGGATGAAGCTTGTAGCCAAGAGCATTGCACCGGCTTTATTGCGATCGAGAAGGAAAACGCGCACAGCTGCCGGGACCGAATCCGCAGTGCAGCATTTCCCAAGATCACCTGTCACGTTTGTGAAGGGAGCTCTCCTCGCGGTCTGGGACCGTGAATTGAGCAAAGTAATCTCTGTAGCTCCCGTGCATTCGTGGGTCAGGCGAGACGGGGAAACAAACAGGAAGGCCAGAGGAGAGTTTCTTTACGCTCAACGGTCGAACGGCCGCTCGCGCTTATTTCCTCTACTTCTGTGGAAATCTTGGACCTAATTCTGTTCCCTGTCAACCCGATTCGATGAATGTTGTAAAAAGAAAGTTGGATGATGCGGAAAATTATTGGCCGCCACGTCGGTAATTCGCTTTACTGAGATCAGCAGGTCCGCGAGTGGCGGCACAAGTGCGCGCGCCGGCCAATTTGCAGGCCGGGTTTGAGGCTGTCTGCCAGCAGATTCAGGACCGGCGGCGCGCGGATGGCTGGTCGGAGAAGATCTGTCCGTCGCGGATGTGCACCACGCGATGGGCATATTCGGCGATGTCGGCCTCATGCGTTACGAGGACGATCGTGTTGCCGAGGGAATGGAGCTGATCGAACAGACTCATGATCTCTTCGCCGGTTTTGGAATCGAGGTTTCCCGTGGGCTCGTCGGCCAGGATGATCGAGGGATGATTGACCAGTGCGCGGGCGACAGCCACGCGCTGGCGCTGGCCGCCGGAGAGCTCACTCGGCTTGTGCGACATGCGCGACTCCAGGCCCACGTTGGCAAGCGCCTGCTTGGCGCGCTCCAGCCGCTCCGCGGAGGGCGTGCCGTTATAGATAAGCGGCAGCTCCACGTTGTGCAGTGCAGTGGCCCGGGCCAGAAGATTGAAAGTCTGAAAGACGAATCCGATTTCCTTGTTGCGGATGCGTGCCAGTTGATCGTCGTCGAGCTCGCTGACCAGCTGCCCGCTTAGCCAGTAGCGGCCCTTCGATGGCGTATCCAGACAGCCGATGAGGTTCATCAGGGTGGATTTGCCGGAGCCGGACGGCCCCATGATGGCCACGTACTCGTTGTGGCGAATCTTGAGCGAGACGCCGCGCAGGGCCTGCACTTGCTGCTCCGAGCCCATGTCGTAGGTGCGCCACAGGTCTTCGACGACAATCACATCGCCCGCGTCCTGAACCCTGGTTGTGGGCAGTTCGTCAACGTCGATGCCATTCGTTGCCATGCGTCTCCTCGGTGGTCAGTTTGGGCGTGAAACGCGAGTGTGAGTATGAACTGACCATTCCGCACTCACATTCACACCTAGCCTTTCAATCCCTGTCTTTTTCAACTTCCGTTGCTCGTAATCGTCACCGGCTTTTCCGTATCGCGCTTCAAAAGCGCACCGCCTTTCAGATCGCGCAAGGTTTTATAGGGCCCGGTAACGACCTCCTGTCCCGGTTTGAGGCCCGAAAGCACTTCGATATCCGTGGTACCGGTAATGCCTGTATTGACGGGAACGAATTTGGCGCGCAACCGGCCATGGGCGTCTTTCTCGGCGATAAACACTCCCTGTACGGGATTCAGCTTGGCTGTGGCCTCTGGCGGACCTGAGGCGGCCTGCACGCCGCCGCTTGAGCTCCTGGTATCCGTGGCCGGATCGTGCATGGTGAGCGCCTGAATGGGCAGCGCGAGCACGTCACCCTTATGCGCGGTGGTGATTTTGGCGGTGCAGGAAAGCCCGGGACGCAGTTCATTGGAGGGCTGGTCGAGTGTGATGACCACCTTGAAGTCCTTGGCCTCTTCGGTTCCCGTGGTGGATTGCGATGTAGCCACGCCGGTGGAGCGCAGCAGTGCCTGGTCGCCTACCAGCGTTACGTGTCCCTTGAAAATCTTGTTTGGCAATGCGTCCACGGTTACGTCGGCGCTCTGGCCAAGCTGGACGTTCACGATGTCGGTCTCGTCCACCTTCACTTCTGCGGTCACGACACTCATATCGGCGAGGGTCATCAGCGTGGACCCCTCGCTGTTCTGAATACCCTCGACAACGGTTTCGCCTTCACGCACGGGCTCGTTGGTCACAATGGCATCGAATGGCGCGGTGGCGATGGTCTTGTTCAGCAGATCCTGATCGGCCCGCAGTGTGGCAACGTCGGTCTGCAAATGTCCGCGGGCGGAATCGGTCTGCGCCTTGGCCTGATTGAATTGAGCAACGGCCTGGGCGAGAGATGCCACATCGAGATCGTAGGCGGCCTTCTTGGCGTCGTAATCCTGTTTGGCCATGATGCCGTCTTTGTAAAGTGCCTGGGCGCGATCCCAGTCGAGCTTTTTCTGCTCGAGGTCGGCCTGCGCGTGTTCCACGTTGGCCTGGGCGGTCTTTTCGGCTGCGATGTACGAATTAATGTCGGTCCTGGCGGCCGATATCGTAGCCTGCTGTGCGTTGACCGTGGACTCCTGCTGCACGTTTTCGATCGCGGCCAGAGTCTCGCCCTTCTTAACGTGGTCGCCCTCCTTCACATAAAAATGCGTAATGCGGCCGAAGGATGTTGCGCCCACATTCATGTATGTCTTGGGCTTGATTTGGCCGGTGCCGCTGACGACCGAGGTCAGGTCCTGGCGCGCCACGGTCGCTGTGTAGACCTTCGTATATCCCGACTGCTGCTTGATCACCATGAAGGTCACAAGCCCGACGGCCACCAGCGCAGCGAGAGCAATGAGGAGAATTTTCTTCATGGCAATGGGTCGCTTCGTATTTTCTCTCCTTCAGTGTACGCGAGCCGGAGGCCGCCGGTTCCGTAAACCGCGGTGCGGAGGGCGCACTGGACATGATGCAGAAAGCGGTCATGCCTCAGAATTGTGAGTTGGCGCACAGAGATAACCAATCTGCTCCCCGGGACCGGTAACGTACCTTCGCCGGTGCCCTTCGTTTCCAGAGCGCGCTTGCCGGTTTGACCCCTCCCGCAAAGCCCCGTAACATATGTAGAAGTAATTTTCCGGCCAAATGGCGTTCGTTGACTCACCAGGCAGCCTTGGCCGCATTGATGATGGCGCAAGCCTCCCGGAAGGTACATTTTGACTGCCAGCAGCACCCTCGAAAGCAACTCCGAACCGGCTGAATCCCAGCACAACCACGATCACGGCGAAGGGCACGACGAGCACGCGCACGAAGGACACACCCACGGGCCGGTTCTGAACCCGGAATGCACTCGGGAACTGATCATTGACGTCCCAGCGGAGGATGTCTCCAAAGCTTGGGCCAGAGTGTCCGCAAATTACCGCAAATATGCCAAGATTCCCGGTTTTCGCGCGGGGAAAGTTCCGGAGTCGGTCATCCGCAAGCGCTTCGGCGCGGAGATCCGCAAGGAAGTCATCGACACGCTGCTGCCGGAGCGGTTCAACAAAGGCGTTGCCGAGCTAGGCATTCGCCCCGTTGGCCAGCCGCAGGTCACCGAGCTTTCTGTCGAAGACGGCGCGCCGCTGCACGTAAAGGCGGTTTTCGAATACATTCCTTCGTTCTCCATCGACGGCTACAAAGATGTGACCGTCCCCAGGCCTTCGGTAGAGGTTGCGGAGGACGAGTTTAAGAGCGAACTCGATCAACTTCGCGATTCGCGCGCGACGATTGAGCCCGTAGAGGAAGACCGTGCCCTCAAGGACGGCGACTGGGCGCAGATCACCTACAAGGGGGACATCCAGAAGGATGCGGCTGAGGCGTCTGGGGAAGGCGCTGAGGAAGCGCAGCCGGTGAGCGGTGAAGATACGCTGGTCGAGATTGGCGGCAAGAACACGGTCGAAGCTTTCACGAATGCTCTGCGCGGCGCAAAGCCCGGGCAGGAGCTGAAGGTGGAAGTGATCTACCCCGCCGACTATTCGGAAGCCAAGCTTGCCGGAAAAGCAGTCGCATACGAAGTGACCGTGAACGCGATCAAGAAGCGCATCCTTCCTGAGTTGAACGACGATTTCGCCAAAGAACTTGGCCGGTACGAGAGCTACGCCGATCTGGAAAAGAGCGTGCGCGAATACCTTGCGGCTCGCAAGCGCCGCAGCGTGGAATCGGAGACGAGGGACAAGCTGTTCGCAGCGCTTGGCGCCAAGTTTAACTTCGCGGTTCCGGAGTCGCTGGTGCAGGAACAGATCGACACGCGACTCGAGCGCGGATTGCGGGCGCTGGCGGCTCAGGGCATGTCAGCCGAGCAGATGCGCAAGCTGGACTTTGGGCGGCTGCGCGGAGCCCAGCACGAGAGTGCGATCTCCGAAGTGAAGACCAATATCCTTCTCGATCGCATTGCCGGCGAGGAGAACATCACCGTCAGCGACGAGGAGATGGAAAAGGAATTGCAGATTGCCGCAATTCAAACCCGCGAGCCGCTGGATACCCTAAAAGCGCGATTGACCAAGGAAGGCGGACTGGCTAGGATCAGGGAGCAAATCGGGCGCGAGAAGACGGCATCAATATTGTACGAGCGCCTTCCGTCGTAGTCGTGTAAGGATTCAGACAGACGTGGAATCGTCGCGTAAGCGGCCGATTTTTGAGCACGGAAAGCTAAGAGCTAAAAGCTAGGAGCGGTTTTTCATGGCATTGGTTCCCATGGTGGTTGAGCAGACGAGCCGGGGCGAGCGCGCATACGATATTTATTCCCGTTTGCTGCGCGACAATATTATCTTTCTCGGTACCCCCATCGACGATCAGATTGCCAATCTTATCGTGGCGCAGATGCTGTTTCTGCAAGGCGAAGACCCTGAAAAGGACATCTCGCTCTACATCAATTCGCCGGGCGGCTCCATCACTGCAGGCCTGGCAATTTACGACACCATGCAATTTATCAAGAATAAGGTGGTGACGTACTGTATCGGTCAGGCGGCGAGTATGGGAGCGTTTCTGCTGCTGGCCGGCGAAAAGGGCAAACGGTTTGCGCTGCCCAATTCGCGCATTCTCATCCATCAGCCGTCGATGGGCGGTTTGAGTGGCCAGGCGACGGATATTGACATCCATGCCCGCGAGATTCTGCGCATCCGCGAAATTACCAACAATTTGATGGCCAAGCACACCGGCCAGTCGCTCGAC
>JBAWFY010000506.1:0-2796 GCA_049592335.1 Occallatibacter sp. | reverse complement strand
CGTCCACCCTGACACTCGGATCGGCCGGTAACTATTCCATGACCTGGAAAGGCGTGGGCGACGTGGTTGGTGGCAAGGGCTTTAATCCCGGCAGCACTGAGAGCATTGGCTATAACGTTGGCGAGGCCAACGGCTTTAACTACATCTCCGTGTACGGCTGGTTTACCAACCCGCTCACCGAGTACTACATCACCGAGCTGGGCTCGCTCTTCACGGGAAACGGTGCAGTATTTAAAGGCAGCGTCTCGAGCGACGGACACACCTACAACACGTGGGAGCACCAGCAGCAGAACCAGCCGTCGATCGAAGGCACACAAACCTTCGAGCAATACCTCGATGCGTGGGGCGGATCAACGACCGGATCGAACCACACGGTGACTACGGCCAACCATATCAACCACTGGAAGAGCCTTGGGCTGCCGATTGGGACTTTCAATTATCAGATCCTCGCCACGGAGGCCTTCAACGGCGCGAGCGGCTCAGTGAATGCAACTGTCTGGCACCAATAGACCCTCCTAATTACTGGATTGTGTTCTCGGGCTGGCAGGCGAGATACCTGCCAGCCCGGTTTTCTTTAGGACCCCAACCGAGTGCCCGGAACCAAGTAAACGATTACTTCGGGGAATGGTAATGATTACTGGCGTTATTTGAAGATTTTCAAAATCCTTTGATTGTTCTGGTCAGATAGGCCGATGATCTCCCACAAGCCGACAAACTGCTAGGCTAGCGCCACTCCCTCGGAAGAAATGGGGAGTAATGTCCATTGCAGCTTCGGCGCTGAGAAATTGTCCATCCCCGGCTGTGCTTCATCGAACCCTCAAACGAAAGGACAATCACATATGGACCCAATCAGATTTGCATCGGTTCAACGCGTTGTTTTGGCGGCTGTCGCAGCCGCGGGCTGTATGGCAGTGGTGTCACACGCCCAAACGATCAACAATAATGGAACCGGCACCAATAACGGTTACTACTACTCGCTGTATACGAGCAGCGGGTCGGCAACGATGACGTTTCCATCGGCCTCGCAATACCCGGGCAACTACGCCATCACCTGGTCAGGCGTGGGCGACGTGGTCGGCGGCAAGGGCTGGAGCACCGGCAGCGCCCAAACCATCGGCTATAACGTGGGCGCGGCCAGCGGCTACAACACCATATCCGTCTATGGCTGGCTGACTGGCCCGCTCGTGGAGTACTACATAACGGAGCTGGGCTCGCTCTATACCGGAAACGCAACGTATAAGGGCAGCGTATCGAGCGACGGCCACACCTACAGCACGTACGAACACCAGCAAGTGAATCAGCCGTCGATCCAAGGCACGCAGACCTTCGAGCAGTATCTCGATGCGTGGGGCGGAGCGGCGAAGGGCTCCAACGGCACAGTGACTACGGCGAACCACTTTAACCACTGGAAGAGCCTGGGACTACCGATTGGATCTTACAACTATCAGATTTTTGCGACGGAGGCTTACAACGGCGCAAGCGGAAGCGTGAACGCAACAGTTTGGTAGAAAGAAGCCTTTTTGCGATCAGTTGCAATTTCATCGGGCTGGCGGGCAAATCACCTGCCGGCCCGGTTTTATATAGAGACGGCCGGAAAAGGCTCGGCCTTTCACCGCTTTCCGCCAGTCCCGCGAGGCAGCGGCGCTTGCCGTTCATGCACAGCTAGGATACTCCAATCGGGAATCCGTCAGCGGTGATAAGTGAGTGTTCGATCCCGGTCCCCGGATGCGAGGAACCGGGGGCGCCCAGTTGATGTAGGCTTTTTTCGTGCCGATTTTTCGACGATGGACGCTGCCGCCCCTCGGCGAACCGAGAGGCGGGGAGCTTGCGCAGCGCCGGAACTACTCTGCCGTGGCTTCTTCGGTGGCCGTTTCAGCAGCTGGCTCGGCAGCGGTCTGGGCTGGAACGGCTGCTGCCGCGGCTGCTTCTTCCTCGCTGACTTCGGCCAGCACCTTGACGGTGATGCGGGCGGTGACTTCGCGGTGCAGGCGGATGGCCACCTTGAAGTCGCCGAGTGCCTTGATGGCGTCGCCGAGCTGGATCTTGCGGCGATCGATCTCAAAGCCCTGCGCGGCCAGGTCGTGGGCGATATCGACCGATGTGACCGAGCCGAAGAGATGGCCGTGCTCGCCGGCCTTGCGGGTAAAGCTCAGCACCACGGGCTCGAGCTTGGCCAGCACCAGTTCGGCCTGCGCCTTCTCAGTTGCGGAGCGGCGCGCGGCTGAGGCCTTCATCTGCTCGATGACAGCTTTGTTAGCGGCAGTGGCCTGCATGGCCAGCTTGCGCGGCAGAAGATAGTTACGCGCGTAGCCGTCGGCCACCTTCACCACTTCTCCGCGAAAGCCTACGTTGGCTACGTCTTCTTTCAGAATTACTTCCATGAGAGTTCTCCAAATTTGCGGGCGTGCGGCAGGGGCTAAAGCCCCGGACGCAATTTGCGCCATTTTCGACGCGACTAAAGTCGCGCCCTGATACAAAGCTCTCGGCCCCATAAAGCCTTCGCCGAGATGCGACCTCACTACGGCCCCAACGTCATCGCCGGTGCAGAACCGAAGCCGCATATGAGCGGTTCGGACGATGCATCGCAATCCAGCACACGCGGACGGTTAGTGCCGAGTGGCGAAGGGCAAGAGCGCGATGTTGCGGGCCTGCTTGATTGCGCGGGTGAGGCGGCGCTGGTGCGTGGTGCAAACGCCGGTCAGACGCCGCGGCACAATCTTGCCGCGCTCGGCTACGAACTGCTGCAAGAGCCGGACGTCGCGGTAAGGAATAGCGTCGATCTTCTCGGTGCAGAAC
>JBAWFY010000505.1:0-2403 GCA_049592335.1 Occallatibacter sp. | reverse complement strand
GCCAGCGCGCAGGATCCAGATCAAGTTCTCCCTGCCGCGTCATGTTGAGGAAGTCGACGACGATCACATCGAGCGGCAGATGCAGTTCCCGGTACTTTTTTGCCACATCCAGAAGCTGCTCCTGCGTGGGATAGATCGCCTTGCTCTGGATATATCCATAAACCGCTCGCGGCAGCATGTGCGTTACGCCGGTAAGCGTCCGGTAGCCCTCGTAGATCTCATCGCTTGTCTCGCCCGCGATCACGAAATACGACACGCGCTCCCCCACCTCCGACGACCACACGTTCTGCCCGTTGAAACCCAAATCGACAGTAGTCTTCGATGGGTTATCCCACACCAGCCCGTAGCCGCGGCTCGACACCATGAACGGTACGCACACGTCTTCGCCGCCAATCGCGCCATAATCGTGCCAGCACTGGATTTCGTGGTCGCGCAGGTCCATCCATCCCTTTTGCTGCTGCCCCAGGCCGTAGTAGTGTTCGTCAGCAAACGAATCGAAATGCGCCGCAACCCTGAACCCGCGACCGCCCACATCCTCGCGGGCCACCTCCGCAGTTTCGGGAGCCATCGTCCAGGTCCGCATCGTTAATAGCACTTTGCCATCGGCCGTGGTCACCGTCAGCGCATCGTTGTGTGGAGCGTACGGGTTCTCCTGCTGCGGGAAATACCTGTCGTCCAGCTCCTGATTCAGCGCGTCGCCCGGCATCCCCTGCGGCAATTTGTCCTTGGGCAAATCGCCGGGAGCCACGCGCACCACCATCTTTTCCGACCGGTACACATCGCCGCCATCGGCCTCGTGCTCATGCGTCCATCCCGTTGGCGCTGGGCTCGCCACAACTCCATAACCTGGAGGCGCGGTAGCACCCTCTCTGCTGGTGCTCATCGTCACGCGCACAAGGTTCGGCCCGTAGGGAACAAGCGAAATCACCCGCCCCGCGCGCTCCAGCACCAACCCGTCGCTGTGGTCCGCCTGCGCAGTCGCGAGCGCAGAAAACGCCCCCGCCGCAAACGCCGCACCAAAACCCCACGCCAGAACCTTCCGCGCAAGCCGCCCATGCCGCGCGGCAGCATCGCCAATCACACGATTCAATACGTGCTCAAAATCCATCTCTCCTCCGCAGACACAACAGAATACCCCAATTTGAAGGACTGTAAACGATTACCGAAAGTGGCGGATCACACTACCGTACTGTCCCGCTCCCCGCGGAGACCCCACGGCGAAAAGACGATGGAATGTTTTCTGGGGGAGTCTTCGGCAACCTGCAACCCGCTACGAATTCCACATCGAGCAAAGTGCGGATCGCATATTCGGGCCTCAGTACGATCAAGCTAATAGCTAACAGCTGAAAGCTGTTTCTCTACTCGCTCATCACGCGCAGCCGCGCCGGAGCATGATCTTTTTCGAGCTCGTGCCCGCAACGCGTGCAGTAGATATCCGTGGTCCGCACGGTGCGAAAGCAGTTGCCGCAATTCGCAGCGAGCTGATAATTGCACTGTGGGCAGTAATGAAAATCCACCTGCACATGCGTGCCGCATGCCGGGCAGCGGAAGACCTGCGGCGGCCGTAGCAGAAAATACAGCACCGCACCAATGCCCGCCGGCATCACAAAGCAGATCAGCATCCAGAACCGCGTGCTCATCGCGCGCCGCGGCGCGTCTTTGCTGATGTAGCCCACCATCAGGAAATAGAGCGCGGCCAGCACGCCCCACGACAAATTGAAGTAGATGCGCAGCCCCAGCGGCGGCGGCGCATGATGGTGCTGCGTAGGCGCAACAATCCAGAAGTAGTACTCGATCAGAACGAATGCCGCCCCGGCCGCGACAATCGACCAGACCGGAATCATCCGCTCTTCTTCGTTCACTTGAATCGCCTGGAGATCGGCCATTCGCCTTCCCTCGGCTCGCCGCCCCGTTCTTTCGGAGCCCTGGCAAGCAGATAAAGCCCTATCTCCAATGGACGGACGACCCGCGCCATAAGTTGCGTGTCATGGGGCGCGACCGGGCAAGATCCCCCTCAAAGTGATCGAATCGGGCCAACTCGTCCACCGCGGCGAATCGCGGAGCGACGCTAACTCGCTAAGAACAGCATTCTGTTTAAACGGAAGCCACAACCTGGGCGGGGCCTGAGGAAAAACATCAGCCAGTTCCGCCGCGCGTAACCGGCCTATTGCCTGCTCCGCGCCCAGCCGGCCACGATCACCGCCGCCAACACGGCCGGGCAAAGAATGCAGATCCAGAGACTGGTCTGCGTAGCGATATCGGCCATGTGCTCACCGCCAATCAGGTCTTCGGTCAGGTGCCATGCAAATGGTCCCAGCGCCAGCAAAGCCAGCAGCAGCGCGGCCAGGACCAACGCGCGGCTGCGCTTCCGGCCGGCCCTCTGCTCTTCCATCACCCCAAATG
>JBAWFY010000504.1:0-5972 GCA_049592335.1 Occallatibacter sp. | reverse complement strand
TGCAAATACGTGAAGCAGAACCTGATCGACGGGATGAAGTGCCCGAAGTGCGGTGAGGGTGACATCGCCGAGCGCCGCGCGCGCCGGGGCAACGTCTTCTGGGGTTGTACGAACTATCCCAAGTGCGACTTTACTTCGAACCTGAAACCGGTGGCCAAGAAATGTCCGCAATGCGGCAGCCCGTATCTTGTCGAAAAGACACTCCGCTCTGGCGTTTATCTGGAATGCCCGAATAAGAAGAAGTCGGCCGAAGAAGAGGCAGCCACGCCAAAGAAACGTGGCAAGAAAGCTGCTCCCGCCGCCGAGGAAAAAGCTGTTGCCTGCGCGTATTCGAAGCGTATCGGTGATGCGCCGCCTCCGCCGACGGCAGAGACGCATGGGCCCGTGGCGGAGAAGAAGGAAGACAATCACGTATTGCAGCCGGCGTAGGTGCAGCGAGTCAGCCGGTTAGCGAGTCGGCAAGTCAACGGGTTCCGGCGGCACATTTCCGCCCCGTGCTGTAGTATGGGCAGCGGAGAGGCCTTATGGAACGTATGTTGGCCACGCCGGCCGATGCCGAAATCATTCTGAAACTTTATGAACTGCGTACGGAAGCCCTGATGCGGCAGGCGCGCGCGTGGATGGGCGGCGAGTTCTGGCCCACTACGGTCGAAGAATTTGTTGCCGTGGCGGAGAATCCCGCCGATCCGCACAACGCCTGGTTTCGGCAGGTGATCACGTATTGGGAGATGGCGGCGGCTCTGGTGCTGCACGGAGCTGTCTCGGCAGAGCTGTTCGTCGATTGCAATGGCGAGGGGTTTTATCTGCTGGCCAAGTTCGCTCCCATTCTCGAAGCCATCCGCGAGAAGAATCCCGCTTTTCTCAGCAAGACTTCGGAGCTGATCAACCGTTTTTCGGCTGCGGCGCAACGTTATGAGGTGATCCTTAAGCGCGTGGATGCGGCGCGGAGCTCGCGCAGGCCGAAATAATCGAAGGTTGGCAGCGCAGCCGCGCCGGCGATCGATGAGCGGTTTGCCTATGCGGCGGCCCGATTGCGCCGCACGGCCGCGAGCTGGCGAGTTCGCACTGATTCTGCGGATTCGGGTCGGCCCGAAGATTGAGATATTTCCCCTTGTCGAACTCAGGCTTGGGGGAGCATCATAGGGACGGACCAAAATTCCCTGTTCTCCGTTCCCCTGGAGGTAATTATGAAGAGAAATCTTTTGCTGATGGCAGCGCTATGTGCGACAGGTGCCACGCTGGCGCTGGCAGCCGGTTCAACCACGAGCACGGGATGGATCTCCGACTCAATGTGTGGCGCAAAACATGCCGGTAGCGGCGCGGCTTGCGTGAAGAAATGCATCGAGGGCGGCATGAAGCCCGTGTTTGTCGACTCCGATAAGCATGTGTGGGCCATCGACAATCCCGATGCAGTCAAGGCGGACTACTATGGCGCCCACGTGACCGTGAAGGCGACCGAGGACGCGGCGAACAAGAGCATCCACATCGACTCGATTACCGCGGCGAAGTAGCCATTTTGGGGCAGGAACCTGCCCCGGCACTCGCCATGCCGCCCAAAGTCTGCTAGTGTCGTATCGATTACTCTTTTTCGGAAGGCCCAACTGCCGGCCGGAGAAGAGGTTGAACGATTGAGAGCGACCGGAAAAACATGGCGCGAGCAGTTTGGAACGGCAGAGTGATCGCGGAAAGCGATCGAATCATGGAAGTAGACGGGACAGTCTTCTTTCCTGAATCCAGCCTCAAACGGGAGTTTTTCAGGCCCAGCACAACCACTTCAACTGATCCCGCAAAAGGGCAGAAGCGGTACATGACTGTCGTGATTGACGGGCAGGACAACCAGGACGCAGCCTGGTATTACCCTGACCCGAGGCCGATGGCCCGGCGGCTGAAGGGCTACGTGGCTTTTTGGCGGGGCGTCGAAGTGGAGAAATGACAGGGAGCAGAGAGCAGCCCCCTACATCTGCTGTTCCGTGTACCTTCGCGCTTGCCAGTTCCATCGCAACCCGCTGACCCGAACACCCCGGGCCGCGCTCATGGAAGCGAATCATCCACTCTATATTCACTATTTCCTACCCTAAAGTTCCCTCTGGCACGTCAGTGCCGTTCACGGGCCGCGGGTGCTGTTGCGCTTCTGCCGCCTGGCGAGCTCATCACGAGACGGGGTTTCCTGTGCTGGTGACAGCGCCGTCAGATGATGGAAATGGTTCGTTTGCATGCGCCCACGGTTTCAGGAGCAGCCGCAAGCGATAAACTTGACCATGTTCAGCTATCCGCGTTGAATAGGAGCAGTACAGCAGCAAAGATCATCCACCAGTTCGGCCGTATTCCGTTGAAGTCCGGTGAGGCGGTGGGCGCCTTTGGCAAGAGCACGGCACTGGCCTGAGTGCGGCAAAGGATTGGCAGAATGAAGTTGAAGACGATGCGGGCCGTCGATTACTGGATCGGCGTGCCGCTGTGTTTCCTGTGCACGCAGATTGTGCGCCTGATGGGCAGGCCCAAAGGCTCCGAAAAGCCCGAGCGCGTCCTGTTTATGGAGCTTTCCGAGATGGGCAGCGCGGTGATCGCGCACCCCGCGATCGCGAAGGCGAAGACGGCTCTGGGAGCGGAGATCTTTTTTCTCATCTTCAAGCGCAATGCCGAGAGCGCGCGCCTTCTCGACACAGTTCCCGCAGAGAACGTGGTCACGATTCGCGACACCGGTCTCCTTCCTCTGGCGGTTGACTCGCTGCGCTTCCTCCGCTGGGCACGGAAGACCAAGATCGACACCGTCATCGATCTCGAGTTGTTCTCGCGCTACTCGGCGCTGCTCACGGGACTCTCCGGTGCGCGGCGGCGGGTGGGCTTTTACCGTTTTCACTGCGAGGGGCTCTACCGCGGCGAGATGATGACGCACCGCGTGAACTACAACGGCCATATCCACATCGCCAAGGATTTTGTCTGCATGGTGAATGCGCTTCTGGCGGAGAAGCCGGAGGTGCCGTACTCGAAAACGTACGTCTCCGACGAAGAGATTCGCGTGCCCATCCGCCCTGTGTCTGAAAGCGAGAAGGAAGAGACGCGTGAGCTGATTCGCCAGGTCTATCCGGAGTACAAGCCGGAGCGGCACCGTGTGGTGCTGATCAATCCCAATAGCTCCGAGATGTTGCCGCAGCGGCGTTGGGCGCGGGAGAATTTTTCCGAATTGGCGGCGATGGTCGTCCGCGAGTATGAAGATGCGCTGGTGCTGATCACGGGTTCAAAGAGCGAGCGCGAAGAGGCCCTGCGCATGCAGGAAGGCATCGGCCACGCGCGCGTGCGTAGTTTTGCCGGCATGCACAAGCTCCAGGGGCTGATTCCGCTTTACAATATCTCCTCGGTGCTAGTGACCAACGACAGCGGCCCGGGGCATTTCTCGGCTATTACGCCGATCCGCTCGATTGTGCTCTTTGGGCCGGAGACGCCAAAGCTCTACGGAAGCCTGGGCAATACGGAAGCCATCACGGCGAATCTCTCCTGTTCGCCATGCGTGAGCGCCGCTAACCAAAAGAATTCCGCGTGCGACGATCCGGTGTGCATGCGGATGATTACGCCGGAGCGAGTAATGGAGTCGGTGCGCGGAGTGCTGAACAACGATGCGAGCATGTAGGATGGGAGCGATCTTCAAAGAGCCGCAATGATGGAACAGCTGCATAAGATAATCCGCGAGGTAGAGCACTCCTGGGCAACGAAGCGCTTGCTGGCCGTTGGCGACGTGATGCTCGACAAGTACATCTGGGGCGATGTGGGCCGCATTTCGCCTGAGGCGCCCGTGCCCGTGGTGCGTGTCACTTATGAGAACGTGCGGCCAGGCGGTGTGGGCAACGTGGCCATGAACATAGCGCTGCTCGGAGCCGACACGCGCGTTATCGCCTTCGCAGGCGGCGATGAAAATCAGCGGCTGCTCGAGGAGAAGCTCAGAACGGGTGGGGTCGAGCCGGAGTTTATCGTCTCGAGCGGCTTTCAGACCATTGTCAAAACGCGCATTCTAAGCGGCCAGCAACAGATGCTGAGGCTCGACCGCGAGCGAACCGACCCCAGACTGCAGGAGGATTACAGCAGGCTGGTCGAGTGTGTCCTCACGCGGCTTGCTGAATGTGACGCTCTGGTGCTCTCCGATTACGCGAAAGGCTCTTTCACGCCGGAGGTTTGTCAGGCGCTGATTCAAGCCGCGCGCAAGCGGGGTATTCCGGTTCTGGTGGACCCCAAAAGCTCCGATTTTTCCCGCTATCGCGGCGCAACGACCATCTGCCCGAATCTTGCCGAACTCGCGGCAGCGGCACGTGACCGCAATGGCGCGCGCGCTCAGAGTATCGAGGAGCCATTGCACGCAGCCGAAGCCATGGTCGGGGAGCTGGGCCTGGATTACATGACCGTGACTCTGAGCGAGAAGGGGATTGCGCTGGTTCGGCCCGGTAACGTCTTTACAGCTCCGGCAGAGGCCCGCCAGGTCTTCGATGTTTCGGGCGCCGGCGACACGGTGATCGCGATTATGGCTTTATGCATGGCCTCCGGGCTGCAACCTGAGACTGCGGTGCAGCTGGCCAACGTTGCCGCGGGCATCGTAGTGGGAAAAGTGGGAACCGCGCCCGTGGAAAAGCACGAACTGCTTGCAGCGTTAGCTCCGGAGATTGCACTGCACGCCGAAAACAAGGTCGTCACGCGCGCCGAATTGGCAAGCCGCGTGGCATTGTGGAAGGCCAACGGCGAACGCGTGGTATTCACCAACGGATGCTTCGACCTGCTGCACATCGGCCACATTACCTTGCTCGAGCAGGCGCGCCGTTACGGCGACCGGCTTATCGTTGCCGTCAATAGCGACGACTCGGTGCGGGCTCTCAAGGGCCCCGCCCGGCCGATCGTCGGTGAGCGCGAACGCGTGGGTGTACTGGCGGCTCTTGCAGCCATCGATGCTGTTGTGGTCTTTGAGGAAGCGACGCCTCTGGAAGTGATTTTGGCCGTGAGGCCCGACGTGATCGTAAAAGGCGGCGACTACAAGCTGGACACGGTGGTGGGCGCCAGGGAGGTTGAATCCTGGGGCGGGCAAGTGCGAATTATTCCTCTCGTCGAAGGCCATTCCACTACGCGGCTCATTGAGAAAGGCGCTGGCGAAAAGCCTGATGCGACATCATTGAACGGCGTCGCGGTTCAATCACTGATACAGGACCAGAAGTAATCGTGCCGATATCTGAAATACCAACTGAGGCAGTTCCAGCGCGCGCCGCGGAAGTTGGTGTGCGAACGAGGCGCAGGCTCACATGGATCGTTCTGATTGGGCTGGCATTGCGACTTGCCGTCATCCCGCTGCCTAACTTCGAAAACCTGATGGATGCCGATCACATCCATGCCTGGGAGCCGGGGAATATGGCTCGATCTCTGGTGGCCGGCCGCGGCTTTGGCAGTACTCTCGATTCCACGCAACCCTCCGCGATGATGTCGCCGGTCTACCCGCTGATCGTAGCGGCTCTTTTCCGCCTTTTCGGCGTCCACACCGCAACCTCGATCTTCGCCGCGCACGCGTTGAATTGCGCACTGAACGCGCTGGCTGCGATTCCGATCTTCCTCATGGCGCGCCGCAGCTTTGGCGAGCGCGCCGCATGGTGGGCGGCGTGGGTGTGGGCATTTTTCCCGTACGGCATCTATTTTTCGGCCGCGTGGGCGTGGTCCACTCATCTGCTCTTGCTCTGTCTTTGCTGGCTCATCGTGCTCGCTCAGCACATGGAGCAGTCACCGCGCATCGCTTTGTGGGCAGGCTTCGGCCTGCTTGCCGGATTTGCGGGACTGACCGAACCGTCGGTGCTGGTGGTGATTCCGTTTCTGCTGGCGTTGGCTTGCTGGCGGTTGCTTCGCGACGGCAAGCGCTGGTTCTTGCCAGGATTCGTTGCGTGTCTGACGATGGCTGCAGCGATCTCCCCGTGGATCTTACGTAATGCCGTGGTGTTTCATCGCTTCATTCC
>JBAWFY010000503.1:0-1529 GCA_049592335.1 Occallatibacter sp. | reverse complement strand
ATGGATTTGTCTTGCAGTTAGCCGCGCCGCCCGCAACAAGTTCCGGCGCCATCGGAGAGTAGTCTGAAGGCAGCCATGGCTGCGCCTGGTGCCTTTTACGCAACTCAGCTTCGCCGCGAGCTCATTGTGCGCAATCGCGTCTACGCACGCGGGCGTGCTCATGTTGAAAGCTACGGCGCTGTGCCTGTGGTAGTTTACGAGCCGCAAGGGACGCGGCATGGAAATTTTTTCGACGTGGCCTACGCGGCTATGCTTGCGAATCCGGACTGGATGCGCCGCTTCGACAAGGTTCATGCGCAGGCGGCGCGCTCGCTGCCCAGACGCGAACGCCGCTGGCGCGAGCTTGATTCGTGCACCAGCTCAGACGCGCTGTTGATGAACATCTTCTGCACGCCGGGCGTTGCTGGGTCCGCGGCCGTTCGGAATCTGCTCGGCATCGATGAAAGCGCCGAGCCGGTTTTTGGCTGGAAGGCGCGAGTCCCGTTCGCAAACGGACGATTCGATCGCACCGAAGTTGACATGCGCTTCGGATCGCTTCTGATCGAAGCCAAACTCACCGAGTCGGATTTTCAATCGCGCTCCGCCGCAATCGTTGAATCCTACCGCGACTTCGACGAAGTCTTTGAGCGCGAGCGGCTGCCGCGGGTCGAAATCCCCACCGCGCGATGGATGCGCGCAAGCGAGTTTCTCGAAAACACATCCCAGGAATTTGAAAGCGTGGTTACCGATCCTGCGCTCTTTACTGCGGTCGATGCGAGTTTTCGTCCGCCCGGCGAAGAGGGCTATACAAGCTATCAGCTCATCCGCAACGTGCTGGCCGCGCACGCAACGGGCACAAGTTTCTGCGTGATTCACGACCAGCGCCGGCCCGATCTACGCGAAGCCTGGTTCGAGGTGATGGCCGCAGTGAAAAGCTCCGCATTACGGGTGCGCCTGAAGGTGCTCACCTGGCAGGAGCTGGCTGCTGTTCTTCCCGGTGCATTGCAGGAATTCCTCGATCGGAAATATGGCATCGTGGCGCCCGACAAGACGCCCCCGCCGATTGAAGAGATGCACGATTTGGCGGATTGAGTCAGCGAAGGAGCTTCACAGCCCCAGCGTCTTCCGACTCCGCGCAGCATCCGCGCCGGCACCGGAAAAATCGTCGAACGCGCGATCCGTCACGCGAATGATGTGTTCGCGCACGAACTTTGCGCCCTCGACCGCGCCCGCTTCAGGGTGCTTGATGCAGCACTCCCACTCCACTACGGCCCAGCCTGGATAGTTGTACTGCGCCATTTTGCTGAAGACCTGCGTGAAGTCGATCTGCCCATCGCCCAGCGAGCGGAAGCGGCCGGGGCGGTCGATCCACTCCTGATAGCCGCCGTAGACGCCCGCGCGTCCGTTCGGCCGGAATTCAGCATCCTTCACATGAAAGGCGCGAATACGCTCATGATAGAGATCGAGAAAGGCGAGATAATCCAACTGCTGCAAGACCATATGGCTCGGGTCGTAGAGAATGCACGCGCGCGGATGATTGCCCACGGCAT
>JBAWFY010000502.1:0-5191 GCA_049592335.1 Occallatibacter sp. | reverse complement strand
GTCGACGAGCGCCGCACCCATCTCCGCACCCGCGCCAAACAACAGCGCAAAAACGCCCGGTGGCAGGCCGCACTCCTTCGCGCTCCGCGCAATGACCTGCCCGACCATCTCGCTGGTACCCGGATGCGCGTGGTGCGCCTTGACGATCACAGGATTGCCGGCAGCAAACGCCGCCGCGGTATCCCCGCCGGCCACAGAGAACGCGAGCGGAAAATTGCTGGCTCCGAAAACTGCAACCGGGCCGACCGGCCGCATCATGGAGCGGATATCGGAACGCGGCAGCGGCTTGCGATCGGGCTGCGCGGGATCGATCCTCGCATTTACCCACGAGCCCTCTCCAACCACCTGCGCAAACAGCCGAAGCTGGTTGATGGTCCGCGCCGACTCGCCCTTCAGCCGTGCCTCAGGCAGCGCCGTCTCGCGGTGCGCGCGCTCCACCAGTTCGGGCACAATGGCCTCAATGCCGTCAGCAATCGAGCGCAAAAGGCGCGCCCGTTCACGGCCCGGTAACCTTCCGTAAGTCGCGAACGCTTCTTCAGCCAGCTCGGCGGCGAAATTCAAATCCTCCACCGACCCGGAACGATAAGCGGGCTCAAGCTGTTCGCCCGTCGCCGGATTGAAGCCGTGAAACTCGGCCCCGCTTCCCTGCCGGGATTCCCCCTTCACGATCGAGCAGCCGTGCAAGCTAAGGTTGGTCTGTGTCTGCGGCATGATTCATCCTTTTTCTGGAGCCTTCAGCGATTAGCTTTCAGCTGTCAGCCTCATCGCGCTGTATCGAGCGTTGGATCACTTTGAAAGCTCGTAACTGGACGGCTAGCCCCTACGTCTATTAGTCCCTCAGTACCTAGTCCCTGCTTTCACCAATATCCTCGTTCCACACATCTGGATGCGCGGCGATGTAGCCTTCGAGCAGTTCGCGGCACTCGCGATTGTCGAGATCGATCACTTCGACGCCGTTCTCACACAGCCAGTTGATGCCGCCTGAAAAGGTGCGGCTCTCGCCCACCACCACCGTGCCGATGCGAAACTGCCGCACAAGGCCCGTGCAATACCAGCAGGGAGCGAGCGTGGTGACCATCACCAGGTTGCGATAGCTGTGCTGCCGTCCTGCGCGGCGAAAGGCGTCAGTCTCGGCATGAAGGCTGGGGTCGCCGTGCTGCACGCGGCGGTTGTGGCCACGGCTCACCAGCTCGCCCGCACGCGTAAACATGGCCGCGCCGATGGGAATGCCGCCTTCGACCAGGCCATGCCGAGCCTCTTCAAGAGCCACGGCAAGCATCTTCTCGTAAAGTTCGCTCACAGAACCACTCTAACGCAGCGGAGCTAGCAGTGTTGGCGGAGCTGTTGGCGTTAGGCTTTTCGGCGCCTACGCTCTGCTTCAGAAGTGAAAAATCTCTTACTGCGAAAACCAGCACCTTGAGTGCACTCCTTCACTCTTATGCCCGCGCGCAGCCGTTCTAGCTCCGCTGCTCTAATTCACCTTCCGAACCATCTTGCCGAGGTGACTTCGCGCGGGCCGGACGCCGGCGTGGGCCGCTCCACAAACTCCAGAGAATCAATGCCTAAGGTGGAAACCTGAAAGGCGCGCATGGCTGCCCTGCTCCTTTCCTGGTTCCCGGGCTCGTCATTCTGCGGGACGTAACCAACAAAATCCCCGTAAAATGGAGATATGGCTCGCGGATGGGAGAGTAAATCGGTAGAGGAACAGAGGTCGAACGCTCTCCAAAGCCCCGCGGCCCATTCCAACAACACTATGACAAATGATGAGAAGAGACGCGCGGCCGACCAGCAGCGTGCCGCAAGGGAGCGCAAACTCCAGGCGCTGAACCTGCAACGCGAGAATGTCCTTTCGCAAAGAACGTCGAATCCCGGCCGCCGCGCCGCTCTTGAAGCCGCGCTGGCCGAAATCGACGCGCAGATCCAGTCGCTGGGATAACACCGCATAACGAAGGCGGCCGACAACCACCCCTCGTCGCGCAGAGTGCGCACGCACTCCGATCAGAGTTCGTTCACTCCTTGCGCCCGCCTAATCCTCGCGGTGAAAGAGCAGCGAATTGGCCTGATGGATCGAGGTCAGCCCCACGCGCGCAATGTTCACATGCTCGGGCCGCGTCACCGCCCACAGAATCGCATCCGCAACATCATTGGCAGTCAGCGGCGTCAGGCCCTTGTAAACCTTGGCCGCCTTCTTCGCGTCGCCGTGGAACCGCACCATGCTGAACTCTGTTTCCACCATGCCCGGATCGATGCTTGTCACGCGCACCGGGGTGCCCAGCAGGTCTTCGCGCAAGCCGTCGTTGATGGAGCGCTCCGCGGCCTTGGTGGCGCAGTAGACCGCGCCGTTCGGATACACCAGCTCGCCTGCCGTCGATCCCAGGTTCACCACGTGCCCGCGCTTGCGCACTACCATTCCGGGGACCACTGCGCGCGCCACGTAGAGCATTCCCTTAACGTTGGTGTCGATCATCTCCTCCCAGTCCTCGATGCGGCCGGTATAAAGCTTATCGAGGCCACGGCTCAATCCCGCGTTGTTCACCAGGATGTCGATCTCAGCCCACTCCTCCGGCAACTCGTCAACGGCGCGCTGCACGGCGTGCCGGTTGCGCACGTCCAGATCAATCGAGTGCACGGCCGCAGCGCCGCGCTCCAGCGCGCGCGAGGCAACCTGGGCTAGTTTTCCGGCGCGGCGGGCGGCCAGCAGCAGGCGCGCTCCTTCCGCCGCAAATGCCATCGCCGTGGCCTCGCCGATCCCGGCGCTGGCGCCCGTGATGAGGGCAATCTTTCCTTTCAGCTTCATATAAGCCTCATTTTGCTCTGCGTAAAAGCTGTTGGAGAGCAAGGAAACGCGAAAGGGCACGACTTCAGTCGTGCCGAAAACGCACTGTAAACTGGGGGGCTTCAGCCCCTGCTCATCTTATCTCTTCGCCGCGCTGCGCCTTTGTGAAACCCGATACTGTCCCACCGCCCAATCCTCCTGCGCAAATCCGGCAGCGCGAGCCTCGGCAAGGACTTCGGCCAGCGCGTCGGCGAGTTGCAAATGCGTACCGCGCCCGGCCGCTGCCTCGCGAAACAGCCGCAGGTCCTTTGCGCCCAGTTCCACCGTCGCGCCAGCCCGCTCCGGCGGGTGCAGCATCATCTTGCTATAGCGCTCGTAGAGCGGCGATTGAAAAAGCGCGCTGTTCACGGTCTCAATGAATGTCTCCGGATCGACGCCTTGCGCCTCCGCAAAAGCAAAGGACTCACCCAGCGCATGACCCATCGCAAAGGCGAGAAAGTTACCGCCGAGCTTGACGGCATTCGCCTGCCGCGGCTCCGCGCCCACCACCGTGATGCCGCGCGAAAACGTTTCGAGCAGAGGCCGCGCCTTCTCAACGGCTTTCTCCACGCCCGCCGCCACCGTCCACAACCGGCCCTCCTCGGCCACGTAGGGCCGGCCAAACACCGGCGCCGCAACAAACTCATGCCCGCGCCGCGCGTGCTCCCGCGTCAGCCGCTCACACAACGCCACGCTGATGGTGCTCGACGCAATGTGCAGCACCCCCGGGCTCATCGCGTCCATCAAGCCATTCGAGCCGAAGATCACTTCCTCATGCGCGACATCGTCAAACAGCATCGTGAACACGGCATCCGCGCCCAGCTCCGCCTCCGCCGGAGTTCCGGCGGCAATCGCGCCCTCGCGCAACAGCGGTTCTGTTTTGCCTTCGCTGCGGTTCCAAACCCGCAGCTCATGCCCGGCAGCGATCAAGTGCCGCGTCATTGGCGCGCCCATCAAACCCAGCCCCAAAAATCCAAGCTTCATGAGCAGATTGTAGAAGACAGGGATTACTGATTTGTGATCGGTGGGTACTGGAGCCCGTCCCATCGGAACCGCGTCTCGTTCTCCGGCGCAATCCTGCAGAACCCAGCCGGTACACTGGCCTTATGAGGCTCCTCCAGGTAGTTCTCCTGGCGATTGTGCAAGGACTCGCCGAACTTCTCCCCTTATCGAGCTCAGCTCACGTGGTCGTTGCCGAAAAACTGATGGGGCTCGACCCATCTTCTCCGCAAATGACCCTGCTTCTGGTCATGCTCCACACAGGAACCATGTTCGCAGTGATTGTTTATTTCTGGAAGTCCTGGAAGAGGACATATTTCTCAAGCAGCGCTGCATTCAAGCCGTTTCTCGTGCAGCTCGTGTGGGCCACGCTGCTGACCGGCATTGTTGGAGAAGTGCTGAAGAAAATCATTGAACGGACCTACTTCCGCAGCGCGCCTGGAACGCAAATCGAAATGCTCTTCAGCCATCTCGAACTCATCGCGCCGGCGCTGGCTGCGGCGGGCGTACTCATTCTTGTCGCCGGTCTGCTGGAAAGCCGCAGACCGGCAGCCGGCCAACCTCTTCCGGGGACCTGGTCGGCTCGCAGCCAACCAGGGCTCAACTTCCGCCAGGCTGGGTGGATGGGCATTGTGCAAGGCCTGGCGCTGCCTTTCCGTGGGTTTTCGCGGTCCGGCTCGACCATCTCGGTTGGCATGCTGACCGGTGCGCGCAAGGAACCAGCCGAACGATTCAGCTTTGCGCTGGCCGTTGTGCTCACGCCTCCGGTAGTCATGATGGAAGTAGTGCGGCTGGTGCACGCCGCCGCCCGCGCGCCCATCGATCTGCACGCCTCAATCGCCATGAGCCTGCTGGGCGCGGTGTTTTCGTTCATTGCGGGATTGCTGGCCCTGAAGTGGCTCAGCAGTTGGCTCGAGGCGGGACGCTGGCACTGGTTTGGGGTTTATTGTCTCGTCGCCTCGGTGATCGTTTTCGTGCTGCACGCGCGAGGATTTTAGGACTAGTTCGGCGTGCCGGTAGTTTCCTCGCGGCTGAAGCTGCACTCCCGGCATTGGCACATGCGGCGCAGATACTCCCACGAAAAAATGCCGCTCGAATGGCCGTCGGCCCAGTTGAACTGGATGGCATAGCGACCCACGGGTTGCACGCTCGCGGGCTTGGGCGGCGGCGTGTACATGGGAAGCAGAGCGGCGGGCTTCGGCTTGGGCTGGCCCGGCTTGCGGCCCTCCTGCTTCCGCTCCTCCACGCAAGTCGCGCACGGGCAGGCCTCGCGCAGCCAGTTGAAAGCCCACGCGCTCTTGTGGCCGTCGGCCCAGTCGATCTCCAGGCCCTTACCCTCGGTCATCAGCACGCGCACCTTCTCCGGCGTCACGGCGA
>JBAWFY010000501.1:0-2060 GCA_049592335.1 Occallatibacter sp. | reverse complement strand
AGAGGTGACATCCAACTGATGTGGTTGCGGTTGAGATCGACCTCGTCGGCACCCACGATGCTCACCACTCGCTCCACCCCCGCGGCATTGGCATAGCGCACGGTCGCTCCGAAGAATGCCTTCGTCGCCGCCTGCCCCGTTCTCGGAGCTTCCGGATCCACCACTTCCGCGGCTTCGATTCGCTTGGTGAGAAAGCGAATCCGCCCATCGATCTGCCGCAGCCGCCGCTTGCCGTACTGATAGTCGGCGTTTTCACTGCGATCGCCGTTACTGGCAGCCCACGCCACCACCTCCGTCACGGCCGGGCGTTCCCTGGTGAGCAGAAACCGGTGCTCATCTTTGAGGCGCTGCAGGCCGCTCGGGGTTATGTAGTTCTTGCCTCGCGTCGCAGGCTCGTCACCTTGCGGTTTTCTCGTAAGCCCTTTTCGCATATCTTAGTCTTCCTGCGCGAATCCGCGTTCTTGGGACTTCATCTGCGGCACCAGCTCATTGTTTCACGTGTTCCAGTCTCTTTTGATCTCGATTGGACTGACCAAGCGGAGCGCCGCAGCTGGTTTCTGTTGAAACCGGAGCCGACGAGATAAATTCCACGACTGCCTCCGCAAGCGCTTGCATCTCAGCGCGCGCCTGGTTTCGCCAGCTCACTTTAGAAGTTGCCCAGAATGCCCTCGGGGTCAGTGTCCCCCGGCCGCACCAGCGTGACCATTACCAGCGCGGCCAGACATGGCGCCATGGAAGCTACGGTGATGATCGGCTGGAACGAAAAACGGTCAGACACGCGCCCAATCAGGTAGGTCGAGACCAGTGTTACTATGCCGGCGCCGGTGCCGCTCATTCCGCTGACAGTCGCCACGGCGCTCGTGTGGAATACGTCGGCCGGTAGCGAAATGAAAATACTGGAGCAAGCCGCATAGCGGAACGTTGCGAAAGCGAACAGCCCCACCAGCAGCCAGTAGCGCGAGCTGAAGGCCGCTGGAATCAGCAGCAGCATGGCCGGCCCGAAGATGGCCACCACGCTGCGCCGCGACTTGCCCACGGACCAGCCCCGCTTTATCCAGTAGCTGGACAGCTCGCCGCCGAAAAAGTTGCCGAGATCGGCTGCCATGAAAGGCGCCCAGAAACCCAGTGCGCTCTCCTCCATTCGGAATCCTTGGCTCGCAAGGTAAATCGCAAACTGCTCCGCCATCATGAACCAGTAAGGATCGAGGAGCGGGCGGCCGACGACAATGCCCCGGGTTTGACGGATGTGGAGAAGCCGCGAAACACCGAAGGGGCGAACGGGCGAGGGGACGATCTCCTCGTCGGAGCGCTGGCCTTGCTGGATGAACTTTAACTCCTCCGGCGTGATGCTGGGGTGCCTTTCCGGCGTGTAGTACACTTTCTTCCACACGATCAGCCAGAGAAAGCCCAAGCTGGGAGGTGATCAGGAACGCCGGGCGCCAGGAGCCGAAGGTGTGAAAGAGAAAGACGACCAGGAACGGGGCGAACGCGCCGCCGATCGACGATCCGCTATCGAACAGCGGGACCGCCCAGGCGCGCTCGCGAGCCGGAAACCATTCGGAGACGGCCTTGGCTGCGCCCGGCCAACCTGCGGATTCTTCCGCGCCCAGCAATCCGCGGAAGACACGGAAGCTGCATAATCCCCGCGCAAACGCAGTGCGGCGGCCACCGTGGAGTAGAATGCCACGCTGATCGATAGGCACCGGCGCGTGCCCATCCGGTCCAGCAGGCGGCCCGAGACCGATTGCCTGAGGGTGTAGACCACGCGGCAATGTGGACCTCGATCAAGGTGACGTAAGAGTCCGATCCCTCTAGATCCCTCGGTAACCCACTCGATTTTGGCGCTCCGTCTCTAGGGCTCTGAAGATTTTATTGCAGAGAACATCTCCAGGATCCTCGACCGGAAATTTATCCTCAAATCCTTCTCGCAAGAGTTTCCGATTCGTCGATGACCTAGACCGCTGTCTGCCGGCGAAAGCGCGCTACAGGTCCTGGAGGCGATGAAGCTTTTCCAGATACTTAAAGGATGCATTCTTCATCTTAGGCAGCCGACCGCGAAC
>JBAWFY010000500.1:0-5001 GCA_049592335.1 Occallatibacter sp. | reverse complement strand
GCCGGCCCTTGCGGGCGAAGGCTGGTGGGCCCGGAGGGATTTGAACTTGAGCCGCAATGCGGGCGTGAGCCAAGCGTGAGACCGCAGGCGAAATCCTGAGTCACCTGGGCGACGAAGGACCTCCGTCTTTGGTGGGCCCGGAGGGATTTGAACCCCCAACCAAGGGATTATGAGTCCCCTGCTCTAACCGTTGAGCTACAGGCCCACGCTTTCGGAATGCAGTCTCTGCGGCAAGTCTCTCGATCTTATCGCAACTCCAGAATAACTGAGTGCATTGCGCCAGGGTTGACAACGCCGGCTCACCTGCGTAGACAAGAGTTTCGACTGCTTGCGCACCGCCCATCGAGCCGAACACGATATAGAATTAAGGTCGCCGCCTGATTCAAAGGTATTCCGACACTGAATGATTTCGAGTGCATGCCTGTGAAAACAGTCCCATTCCGCTCCGTCGTCTCGCTCATTCTGGCGCTCTCCGCTGTTTTCGCCTGCGCCGAGGTACGCCTGCCCAACGTGCTCAGCAGCCACATGGTGCTGCAGCGCGACCGGCCCATTCACGTGTGGGGTTGGGCAAAGCCTGGCGAAAGCGTCGCTATCGATTTTCACGGCGTGCATGCGGCTGGAACGGCGGACGCGCTTGGCCACTGGAGTGTCTTTCTGCCGCCAGAGCCGGCGGGTGGACCTTTTTCGCTCACGGTTTCGTCAACAAATACCATCGTGCTCACAGACATTCTCGTCGGTGATGTGTGGTTTGCCTCAGGCCAGTCGAATATGCAGATGCCGCTCGGCGGTTTTCCGGGGAACGCGGTGCTCGACAATGGTCCCGAAGAGATTCGCAACGCGACGCATCCTGAGATCCGGCTGCTCCATATCAAAGAGAAGTCCTCTTACTATCCTCTCGACGACATCGAAAGCAACTGGACGCTCTGCACGCCGGAGACGGCCTTAAGTTTTTCTGCGGCGGCGTATTTCTTCGGACGCGAAATTGCGGAGAAAGAGCACGTCCCGGTTGGGCTGATCGATTCCACGTGGGGCGGTACCGTTGCCGAAGCCTGGATGTCGCTTGACACGATCTCTTCCGACGCATCGCTGATGCCGCTATTTGCTTCATGGGCCGCGATGACGGACAAGATCGCGGATATGCCCGCGATCGAGGCCAAGGAAAAACGCGACGACGCTGCGGCGCTGGCCGCGAACCAGACGCAGCCAAAGCATCCATGGCATCCCAATCCCCTCTCCTGGCAGCCGGCGGGGCTTTATAACGCTATGGTCAATCCGTTCACGTCATTCCCCATTCGCGGAGTCATCTGGTACCAGGGCGAGTCAAACAGCGCTCTTGAACGCGCGCCCCTGTATCGGCGCATCTTTCCGGCCTTGATTGCGGACTGGCGCCGGCATTGGGACGAGGGCGATTTTCCTTTTCTCTTTGTCCAGATCTCCAGCTTCACATCCACGCCCCAGGAAAATTGGGCTGTGATCCGGGAGGCGCAACGCCGAACCCTGTCAGTCGCCAATACCGCGATGGCTGTGACAATCGACATCGGCAATCCGGATAATGTTCATCCGGCAGACAAGCAGGACGTGGGCCATCGGCTGGCTCTAGCTGCGAGGGCACTTTCCTACGGCGAACCCATCGAGTACTCCGGGCCGCTTTATCGCCAGGCCAGCGTCGAAGAGGGCGCGATCCGCGTGGACTTCGATCATGCCGCAAGCGGCTTGATAGCGAAAGGCGGCGCGCTGACAGGCTTCGAGATCGCCGGTGACGATCGCAATTTCGTTCCCGCCACGGCAACGATCGAAGGCAACAGCGTGCTGGTCTCGGCCCAGGACGTACCAAATCCCAAATACATCCGCTACGGCTGGCAAAATGCGCCGGTTGTGAATCTGTTCAACAGTGATGGTTTGCCGGCTTCGCCGTTCACGTCGGAAGAGGCGATTCCGGCACCGTAGCAGGACCTCGACCGGGCCACCCCCCCAAACCTGCGCTCACTTCGCTCCGGCGCGAGCCTCAAGGCGATGGATGGACCTGATCATCTCAGCGAGTGCGGTTTTGCCGATCTCGCCTTCGAATTCCTTCTGCATGCGGTCCAATGCGGCGATCACGCGCAGAGCGCAGCGCCTGCCTTGCGGCTTGAGCGCGAGTAGGTAGGCGCGCGCATCTTCAGGGTCGATCCTGCGCAAGAGAAAACCCTTGGCCTCAAGCGACGAGATGCAGTGGCTCAGGTTGCCGCGGGTGGTCGAGAAGGTTTCAGCCAACTGCGAAGGCTTGACCTGACGAGGGGCCTCGAAGAAGAGCGCGGCCAGCACCAGAGCCTCGAGAAACCCGAGATCGTCCGCGGCCAGCGTCCGCGCAGCGAGCGACTCGAAGCGCCGCGCCGCGCGGTTCACGGCGAACATGGGACTTTCGCGGAGGAAGGCTTCGATGCGCATGACTTCGAAAAGTAGTTTAGCACCTCAACTATTCAGATGGGTACAAAACCATCATTGTAGGAGCTTGGCTTGGGCAGCGATCATCGCATCAATGCGCAGTTTTCGATCGATCCTGAAAGCTCAATTCCCGTGTGAACCGCTGCTTCGCCGCCTCTTTATTTTTGCGGCTCGGCTCGGATGGCTCATCCTGCTGCCGGCTGGTCTATCGCCCGCGCAGGCCACCGCACCCGCGCCGAAATCCTCCATCAAAGGGCCGGAACAAACCATGGTCGTGCTCGGCTCGGCCACGCCGGTGCCGCTGGCAGATTCGCAAAGATCGGTTGAAATCCTGCCGGTAGAGGTGCAGTCGCTGGCCAGCGAGTCGGTGCAGGATTTTTTACGCGAGGACTCGTCGGTTTTTGTCGAGGAGCGAGGCGCTGGCGGCGGTCAGGCCGATATCGTGATGCGCGGCGGCAGCTTTGAGCAGACTCTGGTCCTCGTGAACGGTTTTCGCATCAACGACGCGCAGACATCCCATCACAATCTCGATTTGCCGATCCCGCTCGAAGCCATCGATTCCATTCAGGCGCTTGCAGGAGCCGGATCGACGCTCCATGGAGTCGATGCGCTGAGCGGCGTAGTCGATTTCCTGACCGCCGCTCCCGATCATGACTCCCTGTTCCTGCGCGCCGGCCAAGGCAGCTTCGAGTCGAACGAGGAGACGCTGCTCGCCGGAGCAACGCGCGGCCGGCTAAGCGGGCGCTTGACGGCGGAGCGCAACTTCTCCACGGGATTCATGGCCGATGCCGGTTACGCAAACCCAAGCTACATTCCTGCGTGTGCACTGCAGGACCGCGAATGCCAGGATGATCGTGATTATCGCAACGAAGACGCCTCTGTAGAAAACTGGATCGGCTCGCGACTCGGCATCTCCGATTTGCTGTTCGCGTCAAGCGACCGTTCTTTCGGCGCGAATCAGTTTTATGGCGATTACAACTCATGGGAGCGGACAAAGGGGTGGTTCGCCTCTGGCCGGCAGGAGCTCGGCAGCCACACCGTGGCCGCATTCGGCTATCGCCGCCACACCGATGACTACGTGCTTTGGCGCAACGACCCGGCAGGATACGAGAATAACCACATCGATGGCTCGTGGCAGGGCTCGCTGCGCGGAACGTTTGCGGTGCACGACGAATCCGCGCTCCTGATAGGTCTTGAGGCGAACGGCGATAGCATCAACAGCTTCAACTTCTCCAATCTCAATCCTTCCGGCGAGGTTGTGGTCTCTCCCGCTCTCGGCATCCACGCCCGTAACTACGGCGCGGGCTACGTGGATTTCGATCTGCATCCCGCAAAGCAACGCTGGAGCTTATCGGCCGGCGCGCGTGAGGAGATTTTTTCAGGCGGCGGCCAGGCCGTGTTTTCGCCGGAGTTGGCCGGAACCCTGCGCGTGGCGAAGAATCTCAAGTTGCGTGCCAGCGGCGGCTACGGATTTCGGATTCCGACCTACACCGATCTCTACTACTCCGATCCATCAACGCTCGGCAATCCGAATCTCAAGCCGGAATCGGCATGGTCGGGCGATGCGGGCGCGGATTGGGCGCCTTCGACGAAGCTCATGCTCTCGGCTACGGGATTCTTCTCGCAACAGCACGACACCATCGACTATGTGAAGAGCGCCACGCTGCCGAATTCATATCTGCCCGCGAATTGCCCGGCGAATATCTGGTGCGCGGACAACCTGAATGGCCTTCGTTTCGCCGGCGTCGAATCTAAACTCACATGGATTGCGACGAAGCGGCAAACCGTGCGCATTGAGTGGACGGGCTTGCACGGAGCGCAGAGCGCACTTCACGGGCTCCAGTCGGAGTACATATTTAACTACCCGGCCCAGAACATTCACGGCACGTGGAATTGGACGCTGAGCCACAATATTGTTGTGACGAACGCTGTGCAGATTGCCGAGCGCTACCAGCAGACGGTTTATCCAGTGTGGAACGTAGCGATCGCGCACGATGCCGGCAGAATCAGACCGTATCTGCGCGCTACGAATCTGAGTAACACCGGATACCAGGAGATTGCCGGTGTGAACATGCCGCCGCGCATCATCATGGGCGGAGTTGCAATCGAGCTAGGGCGATAAGCCGACCAGCGTGAAAGATCCCTCGTTCCGCTGCGGAGATCCGCCTCAATTTACGGATGGCGGCAACTGCAGCGGCTTGCGCGGCCCAAGCTCCTCGCGCACCAGGGTAAGGCCCAGAATCCAGCGCTCGAAGTTCCCCGCAAGACGAGCAAACATGGGCGCTTCTTTTTCGTATTCAAAAAGATTGAACTGGCTGACGATGAAGTAGCTCTCTTTGCCGGCACGGATCAGCTCGCCAAGACTCGGAGCATGACGGCGCAGCCGGAGACGCGAACCCGCGGCCTCAGGGTACATGCCGCCCACGAACAGGGCATAGTCGCCGATGTGTTTGCGCAGGGCGCGTTCGGCGTCGAAGGAGGGGGCGGTGCCGTTCACGGGATCGGCCGCGAGCTCCATGGCCTCAAGTTCTTCGATCGCCTGGCCGGAATCGTCGCGCATGCAGTAGAGATTGCCAG
>JBAWFY010000499.1:0-8899 GCA_049592335.1 Occallatibacter sp. | reverse complement strand
GGACTGCCCTTTGCTTCAAGGGCTGTCCGCCGGCCGGCTTGTTTTCTCGTCAGCGTTCTTGCGTCTCGTACCTGCTCTTACGGTGTCGGAGCTGAACGCTGGCTGGAGGTGAAGGTTCCCGTGTCGTACACTGCCGAGCTCCATGGAACCTGCGCGGTGAAGCGAGCGAGTGGCGTGCACCCGGTGAAGTTGACTGTGAACGATGCGTCTGTCGTGCCGCTGGTGGGGATGTCACCGAGCACGATTGGATAGCTCGAAGGCGGGGTGACTACTGGCGAGCACGGCGGGCCGGAGACTTGCGTCAGTGTGAACCCATTGAGTTGCATGGAGTAGGCCGGGCCGACGTCGCCGTTTTTGGCAGTGACGGTCCAGGTCTGCGTCTCGATACCTGCGTTCTTTGTCGTGAGTGAGAACGAGAGACCGTAGCCGGGGAGGTGGGTGGGATTGACGATGCCCCAGTAGGCCGGTTTTGCCTGCAGCTGCATGTCGAAGGGGAGCGGGTAGTCGGTACGGCTGACGGGGAAACTGTCGAGCCAGGTATCGTCGTCGGCCATACCCCACATCGTGACTCCTTCAAGATCCTCATGGAGGCTCTTAAAGAGGTCGAAGTAGGCCTTGTAGAGCCAGCCCTGCTCGGCCAGAACCGATGGGGGAATGTTATTGCCGTAGTTCGATTTGGTATCGCCGGCGTTGTAGACGCTCTCGTCGAGCTCCGTCACTTGCTGATAGAGCCACGGGAAGTTCTGATGGATGGTTTGAATCGCGGTTTCCATCGCAGCGATCGACGGATAGTTGATGTTGTTGTGGTCCTCGTTGCCGATGCCGGTGATGGGAACGCCCTCTGCCATCAACTGATGGACGACCGTGACCAGACAGGCAAGCCGGTTGGGATCGTTCAGGCTGTAATCGTTGAGGAAGAGTTTTGTGCCCGGAGGCGCATACTGCGCCGCGGCCTGGAAGGCAATGTTGATGTAGTTCGCTCCGAGCACCTGATAGAACGGGCCGTGGAGGAGGCAGTCCGGCTGCGAGGGATCGAGCGGTTCGTTCACCACGTCCCACTCATACACCTGGCTGCCGTAGTGCTGGACCTCGCTCTTGATGTGCTCCTGGATATTGGCAGTCACCGTTGCCTGGTTAGCTGCCGAGTTGGTGCCATCGCCGAGAGCATAGGAGGGGGTTTGCGCGCCCGTGGCCCAGACGAGGTTCTGGCCACGGACTTTCATGTTGTGGCAGACGGCTTCGCCGACTTCCGCATCGCCGTTAGTGTAGTCATAGCTGCCAAGGCTTGGTTCGGTGACGCTCCACTTGAGGTCGTTGCCGGGCGTCATGCTGTTGTAGTGCATGGTGAGCAACTGCTCGTGCGGGCCGGAAAGGTCGGTGGTGTCAACTGCGGCGCCGATCGGGAAGTAGTCAGCATAGTTTTTGTAGATGGAAGGGATGTCCGTCCGGATGGTGGGCGGCGGAACATAGGTGAGCTGGAAGTCCGTCATGTAGAACGGCGTGAGGTCGCTGCCGGATGGCGGGAAGGTTTGCAGGTAGAGGAACGCCTGGCCCGTATCGTAGGGGCTGGACATGGTGTAGTTCATCACCGAGATCTGGTGCCACGCGCCGTCGTCGGGGATGGTGATTCCCGGATAGCCGGTTACTCCTGGATAACTGGTAGTTCCGCTCTTTGTAACCTGCAGGCTGATGTTGATGACGTGGCTATTCGCGTCCACTGTCGGCATCATCACCCAGACGCTGATGTTATAGACCGAACCTACATACATTTTGTCGGAGACGCTGATCTGCGGGCCGTCATAGTTTGCAGTGCGGTCCGTGATGTAGAGAGCGTTGGTGTCGCCGTTGGGCGGCGTGCCGGGCGAGCTGACATTGGTCAGCACCGACTGGCCGGTGCGGGAACTCCAGCCATCCAGGCCGCCGTCTTCAAACGTCGAGGTGATGCCGGAGTTGTCCTGCTCATTGGCAGGCAGCGGCGCGGGTTGCAGCTGGCTGATGACGACATCGGAGATGTAGAACGAATCCGTCGCGCTGCTGGACTGGAAGTAGAGCGTGAGGCTCGCGGGTGGTCCAGGCAGATCGCTGTAGCTGAACGTGCCCTGCACCTTGGTCCATGCCGTGTTTGAGAGCGCGCTCGAAGTGGCAATGTTGCTGTAGATTCCGGAGCTGCTGGCGCAATTTGTGGTTTTGAGCGACAGCGTTGTCGTGGGATTGCTCGAGTCAGCGTCGGCAAGCAGCACGTACGCGGTGACCTGATAAGTCGCGCCGGCAACCACGTTATTCACGTTGAGCAGATTCAGGCTCGGTCCTTCGTAGGTCTGTGTGCGGTCGCTGGTCAGCAGGCCGTTGGTGTCGCCATTGGGGTCAGGCGTGGGAAGCGCTGCGTTGCTGAGGTTCACCGGGCCGAAGGGCTGCCAGTCATCGGTTCCGCCATCGGAGAAGGTGTACGTGGCCACGGGCGTGCCGCCTGGCGGAGGCGCGGTTTCCGTGATCACGACATCGGCGAGATAGAAGGATTGCGCGGAGGAGGCTCCGACCAGTTGCGAGTAGAGGGTGAGAGCCGTTTCGGTTTGGCTCACCGTGTAGCTGCCGCCGATCTGCGCCCAGCCGCTGGAGTTGACGGGCACCTGATAGGTGCCGATGGTGTCGTAGCAGGTGCCTCCGCTACAGGAGGGATCGGTGCGCTTGATGGTGAAGTTGGCGTTCGAGTCGGCTTCGCCTCCGGTGAGCATGACGTAGCCGGTAATGGTGTAGGAGGCGCCGGCCTGGAGCACAGCATTCAGAGAGATCGCGGGACCGCCCGCGCCGCTGGAGCTGGTGGTGGTAAGAAGGCTGTACGCTGAGCCGGAGGCGCTGTAAGAAGCGGCGGTAGTTGCCGTGGGCGTGCTGGCGCCGTTGAACGAGGTCCAGCCGTCGGCTGTGCCGTCTGCAAAGGTGTAGGTTGCCACGGTCTGCGCATTCAACATAGAGACGCATCCGATAGCGCTTGCAAACGCCGCGATCAGCAGCCTGCTGCTGCGGAACGGACGTATGCCGTGCCGGAAACTAGCGAGGGAACAAGACATGGGGAGTGTCTCCTGGGTTCGCTTGCCGGAAAATTCAGTTGTCGTGGACGTGCGGTCTTGGAGAGGGAAACCTTATGCCGCTTGGTCTTGATTGGCTCTAAAGCTTATCTCTCGTATTTAAATAGCTTCTGTTACTAAATAGCTTCTTTTATCGAACGCTCTAAGTAGCCGCCCTCTAACCTGGGCCGAAAAAGATCGTAGCCAGCCCTCGATTCGACTGTCAAGTTTGAGCCTCGGGCTTTCCTTTCGGTTGTTCGCGCCACCAAGCTATACCTGCCCCGAGCCATACGCTTCGATGCGCGACGCGCGGTTGGGGTGCGGCCCAAACGACGCTCCTTTCTTCGGCAGACCGCGTCTTCGACAGACCGCGGGCGTTCCTCCGTGTCACGCCTGACACGCCGTGTCTGCAGAGACACGCCAACGGCGCTGTGCGACCGCTATAAGCCTTTTAGTTTCTGCGCCATGACTCTGGCGAGCCGTTTGCATTTCTTCCTGACGTAGGCGGTTGAGCAAATCGGAAACATACGGGGGGGCGCAATGAGGACTCGGAGGCAAAACAGGCTGACGGCGATGGCAATGATGGCCGTTTTCGCGGTACAGGCGGGCGCGCAGAGCGCGTCTCAAGCAACGGCGCAGGCCGCAATCGGGAATCAGGCGGCGGCCGTGAAGCGCACGATCGTTGTCAGCCTGGAGGATCGCAAGCTGGCCCTGGTGGAAGACGGCAAAGTGGTCAAGGTCTATCCGGTCGCAGTGGGCAAACCTTCTACGCCCAGCCCCGAGGGCAGCTTCACCATCGAGCGCCGGGTGATGAACCCCGTTTACCGGCACGATGGCCGTGTGGTTCTGCCTGGGCCGCACAATCCTGTGGGCACGCGCTGGATGGGCCTGAGCATCGCGGGCTACGGCATCCACGGGACAAACGAACCGAATTCCATTGGCAAAGCTGCTTCGCATGGCTGCATCCGCATGGCGAAGGCCGATCTTGAAGATCTTTATCCCAGGGTTTCGGTGGGCGACGCGGTCGAGCTTATCGGCCATCGCAATGACGAAACGGCGCAGATCTTCGGCGCGCCTGCACCTTTCGCGCAGCCCGTTTCACAACCTGTTTTGGCTTCCGTTGCTCCGGCGCCGGCGGCGCCGGCCGCGCAGCTCTCCAGTAGCAATGGCCCGGCTGGCGCTTTCGCCCGCTTCACCCTCACCGCGCTGGCCGGCTTCACGCTCGCCGGCTCCCTGTAAGGAGGTCTTTCATGATTCTGCTTCTTGCTCTCGCAATCCGCGGCTTCGATGCGGTGTTGCTGCCAATTGCCGCGGCACTGCTTCTGGAAGAGCTGACGTATGGAGGACTGGTGCGGCTGCTGCTGGCTCCGCGGCCCAAAACCGGCAAACCGAAAGAGCCCAATCACTCGAATGGAGGCAGGACATGCTCGCATTGAAACTGTTGTTCGCCGTCGCGGGAGCGCTCCTCTGGGCTGTCGCCGTGGCAATTCCACTCTATGGACTTTGGCTGCGCCTTGAAGCTTTACGCAAGAAGCCTGCAGCCGACGGAACGATGGACGAAACCTTCGAAAAACCGAAGGAAATTCCGTGGAAGCGTTCCATCGCGCTTGCCCTTGCAGGCTGCGCCCCGCTTCTGATGGCCGCAAGCATTGTGGTGGTGCCCAGCGGCTCGGGCGGCGTGCGCATCAGCCAGATGAGAGGCACGTTGCCTGGCACGCTCTACCCAGGGGTTCATTTCATTGCGCCGCTGGTCGACAGTGTTCAGGTTTTCGACCTTCGCGATCATGTGTTCACCACTGGGACTCTGGAGCCGGACGCGAAAAAGACGCCGGCGCAGGAAGACTTGAACGTGCAATCGTTGGAAGGACTCAACATCGGGCTCGGCATCACGGTGCGCTACCGGCTCGATCCCAGCAAGTTAGCCAGCGCGCAAGCGCATCTGCCGCAGCCCGCGGATAAAGAGCTGGTGCCTCCCGTAGTGGCCAGCACCTGGCGGGAGCTGACGCCGCATTACACAGTGAAAGAAATCTTTTCCACCAAACGCGAAGAGGTGCGGGGCAAAGCGGCCGAGATCATTACACGCAAGCTCGCATCCGATGGCATCGTCGTGGAAGAAGTGATGCTCTCTGACATTGAACTGCCGGAAGCCTACTCGCGCGGCTTGGAAGGACTGCTGGTGAAAGAGCAGCAGGACGATCAGATGGCCGTTGACACCGACATCCAGCAGAAACAGGTGAAGATCGCGGAGCTGCAGGCTGAGGCCGACGCGGCGCAGAAGGTGAAGGAGGCGGAGGGTGAAGCGCAGTCGAAGGTGGTTGAAGCCAAGGGCGAAGCGGACGCGATGCAGTACACTCTGCCGCTTAAGGAAAAGCAGATTGAGCAGAGCAAGCTCGAAGCCGAGGCGCGCAAGGAGGCGACCATCGAGACCGCGGATGCCGACGCGCAGGCCAAGGTGATCGACAGCAAGGCTGAGCTCGAACGCCGCAATTTGCTGGCCGAGGCTGAAGCCAACCGCATCAAGGTGGTTGCCGCGGCCGACGCCCAGCGCATGACGAGCGAGGCCGAACTGCTGAACAAATCGCCGCTGCTTATCAACAAGATCATAGCCGAGCGGCTTTCCGACAAAATCCAGGTAGTCATGGTGCCGTCCGACGGAAAGTTCTTCTTCGCGAGCGATGTATTCAAGGGTGCGGCGACGAATCCGATTGTGAAGCAGGAGATGGACTCGGAGCAGGAAGCGGCTCCCGAACCGAAGACCGGCCAATGAGAAATCGCATTGGCCGCGCGGGGCGGGCACGGAAGATTGCGCCCGTCCTGCACCAATCGTTGGCTCGCCGCGGTCGAGGGCCGCGCTGGGAGCCAGGCGATACAATCCTTCCAACGAGAAAAGATAGAGAAATGAACTCCGCGAAGCACATCTGCCTCATCGCGATTCTCGGCGCAGCTCTGCTCAGGCCATTGCTTGCCGCCTCTGCGAGCCCGTGGGAGCGGCCCGCCACCGCTCTGGCCGATCAGATTGCTGCGATTCTCGGCCCCGGCCAGGCGCATTTAACTCTGGTCAATCTCTCGGGCATCTCCGACGGCGAGCTTCCCGCCATTCGCAACCTGCTCACCGCGGACCTCAAGGCCCGCGGCATTGCTGCTGCCGGCGATGAGAGCGCCAATTCCGTGCGCGTTACATTCAGCCAGAATGCAAGCCGGCGGCTTTGGGTGGCCGAAATTGCGGAAGGAAATCAAACCCAGGTGGCGATCGTGGATGCAGGACCGGTTACGCCGCAATCGGTGCCGGCCGCTCCCGGCGTGACGCTGCTCAGCCAGCGCATTCTCACTTCGCGTGAACCGATTCTTGCGGCTCTTGAAACCCCTTCGGGGATTGTGACTCTGGAGCCGGCCGAGATCGTGACGTTTACGCACGTGCTCGACGGCTGGCAGGAACAACAGCGGTTGAATATTCATTCATCGCGCGCGTTGGCTCGCGATCCTCGAGGCGCTTTGCTTGGCTATGCGAGCGGATTGAATTTCGAGGCGTGGATTCCCGGCGTAGAGTGCTCGGGCAGCGAGGCCAGCGCTGGTCCGCCTGCAATCTGGTCCATTGAATGCCGCGCGAACGACGACCCCTGGGCGATCACGCAGCCGCCGCTCGAGCTGACCAATTGGGGCGCGGCGACCACCGCAGCGAACACGGGAGTTGCTCCGATTCGCGCGTTCTACAACGCCGCGCGCAATTACTTTACCGGTGTGCTGGCAGGGAGCGCCGGCGCAGATTTGCCGCCATTTTATTCTGCCGCTCTCATTCCGCGTGCGGCGGGAAACTCTGCGCTGCTCGTGAGCGGCATCGATGGACGAGTGCAACTGGCGGAGAATGGCACGGTCAAAGTAGTCGCCGGCGCGCGCGACTGGGGCAGCGATTTCGCGGTCACTCATTCCAACTGCGGCGCGGGCGCGCAGATCGTCGCTTCCAGCTCCGGCGAGGCCCCGACAGACAGCCTTCGCGCCTATGAGCTTCCCGCGCTCGAGGCCGTGCCCGTCAGCGCGCCGCTCGACCTCAACGGCACAGTCACAGTTCTTAGCACCGCGCCGGACGGCAAGAGCGTTTTTGCCGTGGTTCGCAACGCGCAAAACCAATTCGAGGTGGACCGTGTTACGGCGCTTTGCAATTAGTTTTTTCCTGGTCTTAGTTTGCGTCTGCGCGCGGGCAAGAACGCGCCCTCATTATGGCGGCACGCTGCGCGTGGAAACTGCCGGCGATCCATGGCAAGCACCGGACGGCCTGGCGCGCCGCCTGGTTCTGAATGGGCTGACAGAGTGGAATGCCGATAGCTCGGTCGCTCCCGCTCTCGCGCTGGGCTGGCAATCGGACGACAACGATCATCGCTGGGAGTTCCGCCTGCGCCCCGGCGTCTCTTTTCATGACGGCTCACCGCTCACTGCGGATGCCGTCGTCATGTCGCTCAATCTCTCCTGCGCGTCCTCGTGTCCGTGGACCGCGGTTCACGCCGTCGGCTCCTCGGTCATCTTCACCGGCGACTCGCCCATGCCGAACCTGCCCGCACTGCTAGCCGGCGACACGTATCGCATCGCACTCACGCGCACCACGGATGGGCAGACGCCCGATCACCCCATCGGCACTGGCCCGTTTCAATTCGGCTCTGCGTCGAATGGCGCTCTCACGCTGACGGCTAATGAAAACTGCTGGCAGGGCCGTCCCTTCGTCGATCAGATCGCGATTTCGGCCAACCGTTCCGTCCGCGATCAATGGCTCGATCTGACGCTGGGCCGCACGGACGTGGTCGAAGTTCCGCCGCAGGAGATTCGTTTGGCGCAGCAGCAGCGGCTCACGGTGCTCGTCTCGCCTCCAGTAGAGTTGCTTGCGCTTGAAGTCTCCAGCGCGGGTCCGCTTTCAAACTCCGCCCTCAGCGCGTCTATCGCTCTCTCCGTGGATCGCACGGCGCTTTCCAACGTGATCTTCCAGAAACAGGGCGAAATCACCGCCAGCCTTTTGCCGCAGTCACTCACCGGCTACGCCTTTCTCTTTCCCGCTGCACGCGATCTGAACAAGGCCATCGAACTGCGCGGAGGATTTATGCCGCCTCCGCTCACCCTCGCCGCCGAGGGCGACGGAACCATGCAGCTGGCCGCGCAGCGCATCGCGCTCAATCTTCATGAAGCCGGTTTCAATGTTCAGGTGGCGAATGCCCGCACCGCACCCCATCCCGACCTTGCGCTGCGCACTCTTCCGCTGGTGGGCGCCGATCCTTCCGCTGCGCTTGAAATTCTTTTGCGCGCCGCCGGCGAAAGCGCCTCGGTTTCCGGCCATGATCCAGCCGCACTCTACCGCGGCGAGCGCGACGTCCTCGATCTCCACTCTCTGGTCCCGCTCCTTGATCTTCCGCGGGCTTGCGCTGTCTCGGGCCGCGTGCGCGATCTCAATCTCGACGCCGAGGGGCTTCCCGATCTCGCCAATGCTTCACTCGAGGATGCGGCGCCATGAGCCTTCGTCAAAAGCTGCTTCTCCTCTTCTCGCTCACGGTGGCCGTGGCCGTTGCCGCTGTTTCGTGGACCGTGCTTGTGCGCATCCGCCGCGTCTTCGATCAGCGCGATCAGGAGGAAACCGCGCTCTTCGTCAACCAATTTCAGCGTGAGTTCCAGCATCGATCGCAGGAGGTGGCGGCAGCCGTGAACCGCCTGGCTGCAAGCGAGCGAGCCCGCGCCATGGCTCTCGATCTCGCTCAATCCGGCGACGCGTCTCCGTACCTCACCGAAGCGCAGTCCATGGCGCAGGACGCGCAGCTCGATTTTCTTGAAGTGGTCAGCCATGACGGCAACATCGTCAGCTC
>JBAWFY010000498.1:0-3994 GCA_049592335.1 Occallatibacter sp. | reverse complement strand
GCTTGTTGTCGCCCAGCCCCGCGCGCTCAATGTAGACCGGTGCCTCAAGCGTGGCCAGCAATTCGCATACGCGCAGCGGATAGCCTTCCGTCGCCGCGTTGCGTCCGTTCGGTGTGGTGGTGCTCTTCTGGCCAATCAGCGTGGTGGGCGCAGCCTGGCCGCCGGTCATGCTGTAGATGGCATTGTTCACAAAGATGACCGTGATATTTTCGCCGCGATTGGCCGCGTGCAGAATCTCGGCCGACCCGATCGCCGAGAGATCCCCGTCGCCCTGATAGCCAATCACGATGCTTTGGGGAAGGCTTCGCCGCATGGCCGTCGCTACCGCCGGCGCGCGTCCGTGCGCGGCCTGCACGTTGCCCACGTCGAAATAGTAATAGGTAAAGACGCCGCAGCCCACGGGTCCCACCATGATGGTGCGGTCCTGCACGCCCAACTCGTCGATGGCCGCGGCAATCAGTTTATGAATGTTCCCATGACCGCAGCCGGGGCAGAAGTGCGTCTGGTGCTGCAGCTCTCCCTTGCGCTCATACCGCTCGTAGAACGACTCCGCCTTGCCCAGCGCGACGATGTACTCGCCGATCATCGAGTCAGACATGGGCCATGCGCTCCTCTGCGAGAGTCTGTCCCGCAGCACTCTGCCTGCTCAGCCCCTCGCGGCGACCCAGCTCGCGCACCATGCGCAACACCTCCTCGTGCGAAGGCACATTGCCGCCCATGCGGTTCAGGAACTCCACCGGCCGCGAGCCGTCGAGCGCCAGCTTCACGTCTTCAATCATCTGGCCGTTGCTCATCTCCACCACCACAAACGTCCGCACTTGGGAAGCCAGCCGCACAAACTGCGCCGCCGGGAACGGATACAGCGTAATGGGCCGCAGCACGCCCACCTTCAACCCCTCGGCGCGAGCCTCGGCTGCAACGGCCTTCAGAATGCGCGCCACAATGCCGTAGCCCACCAGCACAATCTCCGCATCGCCCGTCGACACCTCTTCGGCCCGCGCCTCGTTCTGCTCGGCCAATTTGTACTTAGCCTCAAGCGCGCGCGAGTGCGTTTCCAGCTCGTCGAATTCGATGTAGAGCGAAGTAATGAGATTGCCTCGCGTCGCCACAGTTCCGTTCACGGCCCACTGGGGCAGTTCGGGCGCCTTCGCCGTTTGCGAAAACGCCACCGGCTCCATCATCTGGCCGATAAAACCATCGGCCATCACCACCACCGGATTGCGATAGCGGTCCGCAAGATCGAAAGCCAGCGCCGTCAAATCCGCCATCTCCTGCACCGAGTGCGGCGCAAGCACAATCGTCCGATAGTTGCCATGGCCGCCGCACTTCACCACCTGGTGGTAATCGCTCTGCTCGGCTCCCAGATTGCCCAGCCCCGGCCCTCCGCGCGTAATGTCCGCGATCACGCACGGCAGCTCCGCGCCGGCCATGTAACTGATGCCTTCCTGCATCAGGCTCATGCCGGGACCGCTCGATGCCGTCATGGCGCGCACGCCGGCCGCTGCCGCGCCGTAAAGCATATTGATGGCAGCGACCTCACTCTCGGCCTGCACATTCACGCCGCCGGTCCTGGGCATGAACTCCGCCGCCGCTTCGGCAATCTCGCTCGCCGGCGTAATGGGATAGCCATAGAAGGCGCGGCACCCGGCCAGAATCGCGCTCTTGACGATGGCCTCGTTGCCCTTCATCAGTTGCTTGCGCATGACGTCGCCCCCTTGTTGATAGACCTGGGTGCCCCATCCTTTCCATCCGCCGCGGCGGAGAAAGGGTGGAAATCGGATAGCTTCTTGTTGCTCGCAGTCACCAACCGCAGCACCGTGATCGCCCCCGGCTCCGGACAAGCCATAAAGCATATCCCGCATCCCGTGCATCCCGCACCCGCATACACTGCCGTGCGGTAGCCGTAGCGATTCATCCGCTCGTTGAGCGCGATCACTTTGGGCGGGCAGGCCTCGATGCACAAGCCGCAGCCCTTGCACTCCTCTTCGTCAATCTGCAGCCGCCCGCGATCCGTCCGCCCAGCTTTCTTGCCTTCGCCCATCGCATCTCCCAGCGCAACTCCGCCGAGGGCCGAGTTGCCCACACAAGCCCGCGTAATTCTTTCTCTCCAAAGAGAAGCGATGCAGTGATAGGTGTCACCCCAAGATTTCCGCTTTCGGGAGAGGTTGTTGCAAATTTTCCAGGGGGCACAATTGTCTTTTGCGCAGAGGATGCGTCCGCGACGAAATTATCTCCGAACGATTTTCGTAGCGGCGCGTGCACGCAGCTTGCCCCATCCGCCTGGAAAGCAGGACGATGTCTTACCGAACGGGGCACGGCTCTTAGCTGTTCCCTGTGGCTACGCGCCCCGCCGAGAGCTGAAACCCGGCCTCCCGAATCAGTTGCTTTTGTTCTGGCTGTCGCTGCCGCCAGTCGGCAAATCAAGCGCCACAAGGCTGAAGCGCGTCTGGCCGCTCGCGGAAGACTCAAAGCCCACAATGTGCTGGTGGCGCTCGGAGCCGGCCTTCAATTGAAAGCCGCCGCCCCCCGAGTGGTAGCCTGCGGCATTCACGTTCACGCCGTCATGGTGCTGGGCGTCTTCGCATGTCAGTCCTTCGCTGGTCCGCGGGGGCGCGCCCACAGCAGTATTGTCCTGGCAGGTAATCACATCGCCGTAGCGGCCGAGCGCCTTTTTGTAAAACGCCACTACTTGGTCCTTCTTATCCGGCGTTTCATAGGAGACGGCTCGCACGCGCAACTCCCAGTCGCCAAAGCCCACGTGCACATCGGCTGATTGGTGATCGTGATTGTCGACGACCATCTGGCTCCCGGGATACGTCGGCAGGCCCAGGTCGACTGCGGTGGTCTGGTCGGTATCTACGTGGACACCGCCAAAGGGAGTTTCCACCCTGACGTGTTTTTCTTCGCCGTTTGCATCCTTGTCCACATGGACCCAGCAGCCGGCAAGCCCGGCCGTAAGGCCCAGGCACGCGGCGAGGCCAGCCGCCGTCGCCATCGGGGTTCTTGTCATGGAAATCGCCCTCCGGCACAGTGATACGCCGGACGAGCCAAAAAGGTTCCGAAAAAAACGCGAATTGCGGGTATCGGCAGCTGCCAGAAACTCGGCCGCGCACGAAGTATCAGGACACGACTGGGGAACCCACGCAGCGCGTGGGTCGCGTGCCGCAAACGGCCAACAAAGTCGAGGGCTTTAGCCCCTGAGGGACGCTTCCTCAGAACTCGCTCCTCATGGGGACTTTTGCAGGGACCAGAGCTGCACAAATAGCTCGGCTCAGTGATCCGACGGCTTGTCTTCCTTGCTGCTGGTGGCAAACAGAATCGACGCCACAAACGCGGCGATGATGGCCGAAACGACAACGAATGGGGAAGAAATGTGCATAGCGCAGGTCTCCTTACTGGATTCAGAGTACCAAATCGCGACTCACTGTTTCGGCCCACCATTCGGATAATCAACCCGTACCGTCAGAATCTCGTACGGATGAACCGGCACTTTCACCATATCGCCTTCCACTTTGAGCGGATCGCCTTCGGGCTGCTCCATGAGATTGGTGACGGTGGCGCCGGTGGCGCCCGGCGGCACGTGGAACTCCGCAGTGGTCTCTTTGCCCGCCCATTCATACACGCGGAATATAAGGCCATTCGCGTCTTCGGCTTTCTTGACGGCGGTCAGGACGACATTCTCCGGCGAGACCGAAGCGAAGGAGTGTTCGGCCGGCAGTGACCCCGCATGCGCGGTGGTCACCACGGCCTGGAGCGGATAGTCGTACTCCCAGCCGTGGCGGACCGTGAGCGCGTCCTTCCACGTGCCTGCGTGCGGATAGAGCGCGTAGTGGAAGTGGTGGTGGCCCTGATCTGCATCGGGATCGGGCCACGTAGGCGAGCGCAGCAGCGTAAGCCGCAGCACGTTGCCTTGGGCGTCGTAGCCGTACTTGTCCTGGTTGAGCAGGCTCAGGCCGTAGACTTTTCCGTCCGCACCAGTTCCAGAAAGATCGGC
>JBAWFY010000497.1:0-1721 GCA_049592335.1 Occallatibacter sp. | reverse complement strand
CGGGCGCCCAGGGCTGATCGTTCGTAGCATAGGTTTTTTCGCGAAGAATGCCGATCGTCTCGGAGATGCTGAGCGTGGAGCCGATGGTTTGCACATTGTTCAGCGAACCGAGCTGTGAGCCTGTGTCCATATGCGCGGTGAAGCCGGGCACATTCGAATAGGCATAGGGGGAACTGCTCGGGTCGTGCTGGTAATAGTATTTGGCCGCGAAAATGTCTTTGGGGCTTACGTTCCAATCGAGGTCCGCGACAGCCTGGTCCGAAGTGAATCGGGAGGTGCCCGGCAGAAACGCGTTGTAAGGTGAGTAGACGTTGGGGTTGGCATTGGGCAATGCGCTGGGAACCAGATAGTTTCCCGGCTCGCCGGGCATGGCGGGCGCAGTCAGCAGAGCGTAGGCAACGGGATTCGCCGCAGCGCTGAAGTTGTTGAATGTGCCGCCGCTGTAGCAGGGATTCGTGGTGGTGGGCGGAGCGGCGCCATACGAGGGATCGAGTCCGGTAGCCTGCCCAATCGCGATATTGGTCGTCCAGTTGCACTCGGCCACCTGGATCAAATTCGCCGCGCTGCGGCCGGTGCCGGAATTCATTGGCCCGGAGTTGAGCCCGGGCGGCACGTCGAGCAGTTCGTCACCGGTCTCCTGATCGGAGATGTGCAGATGTTGGTAGCCGACGAATCCAAAAAGCTTGTCCTTGACGATCGGTCCGCCCAGCTCGCCGCCGGCAGTGTAGCGGTGCAACTCAGGATTCTTATCGGCGGCGGGAATATTGTCGTCCTTCTTGAAAAAGAAAGGCGCGGCGTTGATCCAGTTGGTGCCGCGATGGCCATACACGCCGCCGTGCAGCTGGTTGGTGCCCGACTTGGTGCTCATGTCGATGTGCGCACCGCTGTTGGAGCCTTGCTGCGCGTCATACATCGAGGCATTGACGCGCACTTCCTGGATGGTCTCGGGCGCGGGCGTGGGAATGGCGTTGCCGATGGCGAGATACACACTCGATGCGCTGGGAATCACGCCGCCGGCGGCGTTGTTGGCCTGGCCGGTATTATTGACCACGCGAAACGAATCCACCTGGCTGGTGCTCTTGCCGTTGAAGAGGTTGCTGGCGTCCACGCCGTTGACCAGGAACGCATTGGAGGTATCGCGCTGGCCGTTGGCCCAGATGGGGGCGTTGCCGAGACCGGAGTTCGAGCCGGTGCCGCCGGGCAGCTCGGCATTGACGCCGGGCGAAAGAATCGCGAGACCGGTAAAGCTGCCCGTGGGCAAAGGCACGGAGTCGATCTGCTGAGTCTCCATCACGTAGCCGTTGGTGGTGTCGACGGCGTTCATCAGCGGCGCGGCTTCCACTTCGACGGTTGTCGACGTCTGGCCCACCTTGAGCGATGCGCCGACGGTCGCCGTGCGATCGGCCTGCACCGTGATGTGCGGCGTCTTCTGCACCTGGTAGCCCTCGGCAGAAAAGGTGAGCGTATAAACGCCGATTGGCAGATTGACAAAGCTATAGCTGCCCGAGCCGTTGGTTTTGGTGGTTCGAGTGAGCGAGGTATGCTCTTCGGTCACCGTCACGGTCACATTGGGAATCATGCCGCCGGAAGCGTCGGTGACCTCGCCGGTGATTCCACCCAAAGTTTGCTGGGCGCGGAGGGGGTTTGTGCAGCAGACGATCACAGCGGCGATCGCCACGAGAACAACGAGGCAGATAGGAGATTTGCGGATGAAATGTGTC
>JBAWFY010000496.1:0-4894 GCA_049592335.1 Occallatibacter sp. | reverse complement strand
CCTGAAGGCCACGCTCAGCCAATTTACCGATACTTCCATTACCACCGATGACTTTGAGAAGGTCGCCGAGGAGACCAGCCAGCAGCAGTTGGTTCCGTTCTTTTCGCAATGGGTGGATGGCACCGGTGCGCCGGCCTTTACCGATAAATACGCCGTCTATCGGCTGGGGAACAACAAAGGCTTCCGCACCATCGGCGAAATCAACCAGGATCTCGATCTCTTCCGCATGCCGGTGGAGCTGCGCATCGAGACCGAGGGCAAAACCGAGACCAGGAAAATCGACGTAGTCGGGACCGACACGCAATACGTCGTAGACACCTTTGGCCGGCCCCGCCGCATCAGCATCGATCCCGGCGATTGGGTGCTCAAATCCACGCCCGACCTCGCGGTGCGCATTGCCATCCTCAAAGGCCAGCAACTGGTGGCGCAGGGAGACCTGGTGGGCGCGGTCACCGAGTACAAGAAGGCGCTCGACTCGAACCCTCTGAGCTCGCTGGCCAGCTACCGCATCGGGGAAGTACTCTTCACGCAGCGCAACTACCAGGCGGCGGTGAACGCCTTCCGCGACGCGTTGCGCGGCGACGACGAGCCCGCGTGGACTGAGTGCTGGAGCCACATCGCGATCGGCAAGATCTTCGACTTGACCGGCCAGCGCGATCGCGCAGTCAACGATTACCGCCTGGCCGTGCAGACCAACGACAACACCCAGGGTTGCGTCAACGAAGGCCGCCAATACCTGCAAAAGCCCTTCAAGCGGTCCGAGGACAGCAACTAAGGTCCGCTTGCACCGTGCGGAGCGGCGCTCTGAGCCGGGCGGCTGGGCCAAGTACCGCCCCTGGCAGCGTCTGAAGTCGCGCGCCTTCTTGTGGACATTCAACCTTCTCTCCCTCGACAGATTGGCAAGGACCGGGCATCGTTTCGGAATCTCGAAATGACCTACACCTTCGGGGGAGAACGTGCCCCCAGAAGGGAGGATCTCGGTCATTTCAAGGGAAACTGTTTACCACTTTCCCCTTGCAATGGATAGCAGATTTCCCTCGCCTCGGAAATCTAAATGACTGAAAACAAAGCAGCATGGTTTGGACCCCGATTTGCATAAAAGGAAGCGTCGCTCATCGTGTCTGCCGCTGGCAGGGGGTCGCTGTATTGGGGCTGAACCGGCAGGACGGCACGGAATGATTTTAGAAACGAGGCACAGTGATGAATTGCGCAAAAACCTTTAGGGTTCGCACGTTTGCGGTTCCCCTTCTCGCTTTGGTTGCCCTGGCCATAACGGCCATACCCGCATCGGCTTCGACGATGGCATGGACCGTCTCAGCCACCGACTCCTGGAGCGGCTACGACAATGGCAACGATGCCGATGTCTTTAAGGTCAATAGCACTACAACAGTGACCACCATTGGCATCCCCATCGTCCCTGGAAATGTGAATGGTGGCATCTACACCACGTTTCAGATTGTAGGGTTGTACAACTCGTCCGGAAATCCTTTGGCGATCTCGGTACTCGCTCCGGTCCCAACGGCAATATCGAACGGCTACTACTGGGCAAATATTTCTCCGGTAACCCTTCTCGCGGGTCAGAGCTACACAGTGGTTGTGAACGACAATGGATCCATCCCGGCGTTCGCCTATAGCAGCACCGACCCCACACCCGGTTGGGCGACGTTCGACTCCAGTGAGTTTCTCAGCGGCGGAGCCCCTTTCACGACCACCGATCCTGGCGCCGGCAACGCGACCCCCGGCATCTTCTATGACATCAATCTCAATGGCGCGGCCCCTGCCGTTCCCGAGCCGGAATCGCTCCTTCTGCTCGGCTCCGGATTGATCGGCATGGCTGGATTCCTCCGCTTCAAGCTGCGCAAGCAATAATCGAGTTCATCGCAACACCGAAGCAGTTTTCAACCCCGGCGCCCTGCGCCGGGGTTGTTGTTTTCGGGCAGATCAGGAGCGAATTTCCGGCTGCCCTGCTCGCACCTGAACTATCTCGATTCCCAGCGCAAAGATATCTCTTCTCCCGCCCTTGCGCGCGATGCACACTGGATCTATGCCTGCGCGCCCATCCGAGAATGCGCCTCCCGTGGTCCTGATCATCGACGACGACCCGGTCAGCCGCGAAGTTGCAGCCACGGTTCTCTCCATGCTCGGCTACACCGTGCACACCGCGGAAGATGGCGCCGCGGCATTAGCTCTTCTCCCCGCCGTCAACGGACAGCCCGAGCCGGCCGAGTCCGGTGGAATCCAGCCCAATGCCATCCTGATGGATGCACAGATGCCCGGCCTCAGTGGAGCCGGCCTGATTGCCGCACTCCGCCTGCGCACGCCGGCGCGGATTTACGCGGTCAGCGGCAGCCATCCGCCCGATGAAGTTGCCGCCGCGGCCGACGGGTTTCTCCTCAAGCCCTTCAGCGCCGAGGCAGTCGCCAGGCTTCTTGAAAGCACCACGCCTGATTCCGCCCCCACGCTGCTCGACGCCAGCGATCCCGTGGTCAGCGCAGAGGTTCTTGCGCAATTTCGCCAGCTGATGCCAGAGGCCGCGGTGCGCCAGATCTACGTGACCGTGGTCGCCGATCTGGGCCGGCGCATCGATGCGATCACCGAAGCCATGGCTAAAGGCGACACCGCCGAGGTTCGGCGTATCGGCCACACCATCAAAGGCGGCTGCGGCATGGCCGGAGCCATCGAGGCCTCCCGCCTTGGCGCGCTGGTCGAGGCATGGGGAAGCCCCGCCGGGAACCATCCGGCCGGGGATAACCACTTGGATAACAGGGAAGTTTTACTGCGCGATTTGCGCACCGCAGTCCGGCGGTTAAAGAATATGCTGGATGCGGGGATGCCTGCCTGACCTGCTGTGTTGCAATACGAACGGCAGAGCTTGAGCGGAGGCAGAAAGATAAGATGAACCGATCGATTCGAATCGTTCTTGCGGATGACCACCCGGTCGTCCGTGTTGGTGTGCGCAACATGCTCACCGAGGCCGAGGGCTTCGATGTCGTAGGCGAAGCCAACGATGGCGACGAAGCCATCACGGAAACCCTGGAGAAGCAGCCCGACGTTCTCCTGCTCGATGTTTCCATGCCGCGGCTGCCGGGCCTCGATGCCATGCGCGCCATCATGAACGGCCCATCCACAGCCAAGATCCTGCTGCTCACCTCCACCATCACTTCGCAACAGATCATTGAGGCGCTGCAAATCGGCGCGCGCGGCATTGTGCACAAAGACGCGCTCGCCAACCACCTGCAAACCGCCATCCGCACTGTTCACAGCGGCGATTACTGGATCGGCGGCAAGCGCGTGGTCAATCTTGTCTCCGCATTGCACGACCTCATGCAGCAGGCCGCCACGCCCCAGCACAAGACCTACGGCCTCACTCCTCGAGAGCTTGAAGTCGTCGGCTGCATCGTCGAGGGCTGCTCCAATCGCGACATTGCCAAGCAGTTCTCGCTCAGCGAAGAAACCGTCAAGCGCCATCTCTCAAACATCTTCGACAAGACTGGCGTCTCCACGCGCCTGGAGCTCGCGCTCTTCGCGATCGCGCACCACCTCGTCGCTCCGCAGACGTAATCCGGCAACCGTCCCATGGGTGAATTAAGCAGAATCGGCATTGCCCTCGATTCCGACCTCCTGAAGCGGTTCGACCGCTCCATCGAGAAGAGCGGCTACACCAATCGTTCCGAAGCCTTTCGCGACCTCATCCGCGACCGGCTGGTCCGCGAGCGCACCGCAGCGCCCGACGCGACCGTGGTCGGCTCCGTCACGCTCATCTATAACCATCACGCTCACGGCATCACGGAGAAGCTCACCGAAGCGCAGCATGCGCATCACGACCTGGTTGTCTCCACCACGCACGCCCATCTCGATCACGACTCCTGCCTGGAAGTTCTGATTGTCCACGGCAAGGCCGCGCGCGTAGAGCGCTTTGCAGACGTCCTCATCGGCCTCAAAGGCGTCGAGCACGGCCGCCTGGTGATGACCGTGCCGTCGCTGAAGGGCGAGCATACGCACGACCATCCGCACAAACACTGACGCGGGGCGGCCACATCACCGTGCGAAGCTGTAACGCAGAACGAATCGCGCCTGAACCGGTTCCACGGGATGCATCACTCTTGTGAATACAGCATTCGCATCGATGGCGTTCGCAACTGCCTCCTGCCCGGCTAATGTAGTTGGCAGCGTTGCTGGCAGACCCAGCTCGGCCGCCGGCGTGATTTGCGATACATAAGCGTAGTCCACGTCGTGATCGCGGCGATTGAACACATTCAACACTTCGCCCACAAGGCTCCAGTTCCTGTTGAATTTATAAGTAGCGCCTAAGTTGACTAACGATGTCGAGGGCGAAGTATAGATTCCGTCCGACGTCAAAGGGCGGGGCCCGAAGTAGCGCAGGCGCAGACTCGCTGAAAAGCCTTTCAAGTCCTGCAGCGTCGCGCCGGCCGAAACCACCCACCGAACTGCTTCGGGCACCTCCCTGCCGTAGGGATTCTGCAGGTAGCCGCCGTCACCGTAAGCGACGGTCGAGGAGGTGACCGTGCCCGAGGGCGTAGACCCGGTGGGAATCAGCCCATAGCAATTCGAGTTATGTGCGCAAAGCTGCCGGGCTCCGGATGCATTTGAGAAAAACGTCGAATCGAATGGGTCGCTTTGGGTGAAGATGGCGCGGGAGTCCGCAAAGTCGGCATCGAAGACCCAATGTTCCGCCGGTGTGTAGAAGTTGCCGACTTCGATGCCGTAGCGGTTGCTCGACTCGACGGAGGGAGTCGTGCCTCCGGTGTCGCCATCCTGTAGCAATTCGGAGTTGCTGTGGAGATACCAGATCTCGGCTGTACTTTGCAGATGCGACACAGCCGCTGTGCGCACGCCGACTTCCGCGCCTTTGGTCTGGACCAGGAAGGGTATG
>JBAWFY010000495.1:0-4948 GCA_049592335.1 Occallatibacter sp. | reverse complement strand
GGATATCGAAGGGCAGCGTCAAATACTGTTGATGCAAAACCGCGGGCAGCGAAAGCACCGCACCGCCCAGCATCGCCCAGCCGGGGCCCACGAGCAGGCCGAGAAGAATCACCGTTTCAAAGGAAATATCGGCGGCCAGAAAGTTCGGTACCAGGAACCGCAGCCACACGCCGATCGTGAGTGGCGCCACGAAAAACGCCAGCGACTCGATGGTCTGCGCCGGACGGCGATCTTCCTGAAACAGCAGCCGCCGGAAGTTCCCCGCGCGCGCCAGAATGCTGGCCGTCGCAGCCATCACCGCCATCTTGACCAGCAGCGTGATGAGAATGAGCTTGTCGGTCGCCACGTCCTCACTCTATCGCGCCGTGCGGCTCAAGCGCGAGGTCACTGCTTTTGAACCGCTGCCTTCGCCGGCGCAAAGCTCACCACGGGCGGATCGCCGAACTTCACCGTCGCCGCCACCGTCTGCTTGCGCCCGCCCGCAGTCACGGAGTTCTGGTTGAGCGTCACGCCGCTATTTGCAATCGTCGCATCCGCAGTCCACTGTTCAAACCGGCCGAGCGCCGCGGGAACAGCTTCCGCCTTCGCCAGCTTCGACGACTGAATCCCTACCGACCCGCGCCGGCACTCGAAATGGAGCAAGCCCTGCGCCGAACCAGCCAGGTCCTTCCCCGTGTACCCCGCTAGCTCGACCTTGCCGTTGCCATTCAAAGCAGCTCCCGTCCAGCGCAGGCCCAGCAGCGCGCCGAGCGGCCCGGCATTCACTTTCTGAAAGTCTCCCTCAAACGTGTAGGCGGGCTTGTCCTGGTCGTTGGCGGGCTTTACCAGCGATCCGGTCAGGTGAACATTGCCGCCAAACAGGCCCGCGTCGAAACTCGAAATCTCCGCGCCGGTGGACTGCACCTTCACCTCAGCCGAAACACCGCGCAGCGTCACCGGCCCCAGCACCAGGCTATCCGTCTTCACCGTGCCTTCCAGCGCAGGCCAGGGCGGCGACGAGGCCGGGTGCAGCCGATCGATGAGGCTCGAGAGCAACGTAGTTTTCTGCTGCGCGCCCAGTAAAGCCGACTCGAACGTGCTCGCATCGAGATCGTCGAATTGAAGCTTGAACTGCACGGGACAGGGTTGAGGCCCAGCCCCTGCAGCAGCAGGACACCTTAATGGTCTGCTCAAAGCAGTTGTGCCCTTGATGGCCCCATAGGTAAAGACAACCGGATCCCAGCGCAGGTTTAGGCCGTCGAGGTGCAGCGTTGCCTCGGCGATCTCGATGTGGTTGGCAAGATAATCGGCCTTCCAGTTCGCGTTGTGCAGTGTAACCGTTCCCGTCAGCGAATCGGCTATGGGAATCGCGCCATCGCCGGACGGCATCGCCGCAGCCGTATTCTGTCCCGGCGGCGCTGGCGCCGCTTCGGCGCTCGTCACGGCTGCCGGATTTTCTTCTTGCGGCACCCACGGTCCCGCTGCGGTCAAATCCACCGTGAGCGGATCGCCGGCCAGCGACGCCAGCGACTGCACCTCGGCAACGCCCGCTGCATGAGCCAGTTCGCGTGCGCGCACTATGGCGGCCGGGCCGCGCACGCCCACCTCGTAGCCGGCGACCGAAAAGCGCATGTTGAAAACCAGCGGCGCGTCACCCCCCGCGGGAATCGCAAAGGACCCAGTAAGAGCTTCTTCCAACGAGGGCGCCGCGGCCGTGGGCGCGAGCACGATCTTCGCCGCTTGCACCGGCTTGCTCAATCCGCCGCCCGTAAGCGCAAAATCCGCCACCGTAAGCGAGCCCGAAAGCGGACCCGTCGGTTCCACCGCAGCCGATGGCACGCGTCGTGTGGCTTTTCCAATCTTTGCCGGCTCCGCCGCGCGATCCGTGCTTCGGTCGTAAACCAGCTTCCCACTCACCGTACCGTTCGCTTCAAGGTCGGGATCGAGGCCGCTGCGTAGTGTGCGCAGCGCATCAAGGCCAGCCGCAATGGGAATGCGATCGAGCTCGACGATCAACCTGGACGCAGTTTCTTCGCTCGTCTTTTCCCCCGTCAGCCGCATGTGCCCGTCACCTAGAGGCGAATTGCAGTCGAGATTTTCAAAACTCCGCCGATTATAGTGATACAAAAATCCACAGTTGGCGTCGAAATCGAGCGGCGTGGCCGGAGCAAACTCCGCCCGCTGCACGTTTGTAGCCCGTAATCGCATCGCGATCTGCGCCGCGTCGGCAGTGCCGTCCACATGCAGTTCTCCGGTCAGGTCGCCGCGCCATCCGGGGTCGGAGCCGGTTACAAGCCGCGCGAGCTGGCCCAGTTGCGCCTCGCGCCAGTTCACATAAACGTGCAGCGGCATCTCCGCCAGCGCCGCAGCGGAGCGCACACTCGCTTCCATCCGCACCACGCCCGTCTCTTCCTGGTAGAGGCTCACATCGGTGCGCGCAGGCTCCCCGCGCAGCCGGATGCGCCACTCGCCCGGGCTCGCCTGCCAAATCGAAAGATCGGCATTCACGATCGAGAAAGGCAGCTTCTCCGCGCCATTCTTAAAGTCAATGCGCGAATTCGTCGCCACCAGCGACGGCAGCCGCAGCACGCGCGCGCCGCCGTCCGATGCGCCGCCGGACCCAACGCCGCTCTGGGCAGTGGCCGTGCGGAATAGCGGATCGAGGTTCCATTTCCCCTGCGCCGCGCGCACCAAGTTCAGGCTCGCCTCATCCACGCTGATCTTGTCGATCTCCATCCGCCCGCGCCACAACGCCAGCAGGCGCAGCGACGCTCTCACCTTGTTGGCATGAAGCACCGGTTCCGCGCCGTAAGCCGGATCTTCAGCCACGCTCAGGTCCGTAAGCACAAAGCCGGGCCACGGCAACAGTCGCGCTTCCACTGACGACAGCCGCACCGGTCGCCCGAGCGATCGCGCCATCAGTTGCGTGATCTCGCCCTTGTAGTGGTTCACGCTGATCAGCGGCGGCACAATCAGCACCAGCAAAAAAAAGGCAATGACTGCCAGAGCCGCCCACAGTCGCCTGTGCCGTTTTTCTTGGTTTCGAGCGCCGTCTGTCATGGAAGGTCCACGGACCATTCTAGCTGGTGAGGAGCAGCCGGGCGCTATCGCGGAATCGCGCAAATCCGCGTTTGCCGATGAACCACGCAGAACAGGCTCGCTGATCGAACTGGCGCTTCTGCGTTATTTCACCGAGAGCTCGTCTGGTTCTGGAACCACGAAGTATCTCCGTTGGAAGAAAAGCGCCAAATTGACCAGCGCGATCATCACTGGCACTTCCACCAGCGGCCCGATCACGGCGGCAAACGCCACCCCGGAGTTAATTCCGAAGACCGAGACGGCAACGGCGATCGCCAGCTCGAAGTTGTTTGAGGCGGCAGTGAATGAAAGTGTTGCCGTCTTCGAATAGTCAGCGCCAAGCTTCCGGCCCATGTAAAACGACACCAGGAACATAACCACAAAGTAAATAAGCAGCGGTACGGCAATCCTCAAAACATCCAGAGGCAGACGCACGATGTAGTTGCCTTTCAGTGAAAACATCACCACGATCGTGAACAGCAGCGCCACCAGCGTCATCGGGGCGACGCGGGGCACGAAGTTTCGGTCGTACCATTCGTGCCCTTTGGCGCGGACCAAAACCGTGCGCGTCAGGAACCCGGCGATGAACGGAATGCCCAGGTAGATGAAAACGCCTTTTGCGATCTCTCCGATGGAAATGTTGACCACCGCTCCTCGCAAGCCAAACCAGCCCGGAAGAACCGTAATAAATATCCAGGAATAAATGGAATAGAAGAAGACCTGAAACAAAGAGTTGAATGCCACCAGCCCGGCCGCATACTGTGTATCGCCCTTCGCCAGTTCGTTCCAAACAATCACCATCGCAATGCATCGCGCCAGCCCGATCAAGATCAGACCGGCCATGTACTCGGGATATCCACGCAGAAAGACGATCGCGAGCGCGAACATCAGGACCGGGCCGATGAGCCAGTTTTGCACCAGCGACAGGCACAGCACGCGCTTGTTGCGGAACACTTCGTGCAGTTCTTCGTAGCGCACCCGCGTGAACGGCGGATACATCATCAGGATCAGCCCTACCGCAATCGGAATTGAAGTTGTGCCAACACTGAAGCGGTTCAGGAACGGCACGACTCCCGGAGCAAGCCAGCCAAGCGCCACGCCCAATACCATCGCGGCAAAGATCCATCCCGTCAGATACCGATCGAGAAACGATAACCGGCTCTTCTTCACCGTTGCCTCCTGGAACTGGTTGCACAAAGAGTGCCGTGAAAGGGCACGACTTCAGTCGTGCCGTAAAAGGTGCATAAAACCTGGGGCTTTAGCCCCTGCAAAATGTTTTTCAATCCGCTTCGAGGGTATATGCAACCAGCTCTAGGACCGGCCGATCTGGTCGATTTCTCGCTTGATCGCCATCTCCGCCAGCGTCGCTAGCGGCAGCGACAGGAACAGCGCGATACGGCGGTCAAGGATGATGAAGGCATCGCGGAACGCGCGAGCGATTTCTTCCGCAGTGCCCTTCACAACTGCCGGGTCGGCGATGCCCCAGTGCGCGGTCATTGGCTGCCCCGGCCAGTAAGGACACTGCTCCTTCGCGGCGTTGTCGCACACGGTAAAGACGAAGTCAAGCTTCGGAGCACCCGGCACCGAGAACTCGTCCCACGATTTGCTGCGCAGGCCTGCCGTCGAGAGTCCCGCCGATTCGATCTGCCGCAGCGCTTCCGGCCGTGGCTGTCCGCTCGGATGGCTGCCCGCGCTATACGCAGTGAATTTGCCCTTCCCTTTGCGGTTCAGGATCGCTTCTGCCATGATCGAGCGCGCAGAATTGCCCGTACAGAGAAACAGAACGGTGTAGTGATCGGCCATGCCTATTCCTTTGCTTCCGCCGCGGCGGCGGAGGTGCAGCAACCTGGTGCGCAACAAGCGGCTTTTGCTTTGTTGGCCCGTATAAAAG
>JBAWFY010000494.1:0-3459 GCA_049592335.1 Occallatibacter sp. | reverse complement strand
GGTACGGGCGCAGGGCAAGATTGTGCTGGCGACGGTGAAGGGCGATGTACACGACATTGGCAAGAACATTGTGGGCGTGGTGCTGGCCTGCAATAACTACGAAGTGATCGACATGGGCGTGATGGTTCCGGCAGAGAAGATTCTGGAACGGGCGCGCGAGGTGCGGGCCGACATCGTCGGGCTGAGTGGGTTGATCACACCATCGCTCGATGAGATGGTTCACGTGGCGCGGGAGATGGAGCGGCAGGGAATGAAGCTGCCGCTGCTGATCGGTGGCGCGACGACGAGCCGCGCGCATACGGCTGTGAAGATTGCGCCGCACTACAGCGAGCCGGTGGTGCACGTTTTGGATGCGAGCCGCGCCGTGCCGGTGACGACCAGCCTGCTGAGTGAAGATGGCCGGGCGACGTTTGTGGCGCAGCATCAAGCGGAATACGACGCGCTGCGACGGGCGCATGCGGCGCCGCGGCGAAGCGTGGTTCCGCTTGAAACGGCTCGGGCGCGTGGGACAAAGATTGAGTGGAATGCGGAGGATCTGCCGAGGCCAGAGTTTATCGGGGTGCGTGCAGTGGACAATTTTCCGTTGGCTACGCTGCGCGAGTTGATCGACTGGAGCCCGTTCTTCCATACGTGGGAGCTGAAGGGTGTTTATCCACGCATTCTCGAAGACGAGCGTCAGGGAGAACAGGCGCGGCAGATTTTCGCGGAAGCCAATGCACTGCTGGACCGGATTGTCGCGGAGAAGCTGTTGACGGCGCGCGCGGTGTACGCATTCTTCGCGGCGAATGCGGTGGGCGACGATGTGGAGTTGTACGCGGACGAGACGCGGGGAACGGTGCTCGACCGGCTGCATTTCCTCAGGCAGCAATCGGATCGAGAAGGGAATGAGCCCTGCCGTTCGCTCGCAGATTTCATCGCGCCGAGGGAGACTGGCTTGCGTGATTTTATCGGCGCCTTCGCCGTGACCAGCGGAATTGGATTGAAGGAGTTAGTCGAGAAATTCCGCGCGGCGCATGACGACTATAACGCGATTATGGCGGAGGCGCTTGCGGATCGATTGGCGGAGGCGTTTGCCGAATGCCTGCACAAGCGCGTGCGCGAGGAGTGGGGCTACGGACGCGAAGAGAGGCTGAGCAACGAGGATCTGATCCGCGGGAAGTATCGCGGCATCCGGCCGGCGCCGGGGTATCCTGCGTGTCCCGATCATACGGAGAAGGGAACGATCTGGCGATTGCTCGACGTGAAGGCGAAGACGGGAATCGAGCTGACCGAGTCGTTTGCCATGTGGCCGGGGTCGAGCGTGAGCGGATTCTACTTTGCGCACCCGAAGAGCCGGTATTTCAGCCTGGGCAAGATCGATCGCGACCAGGTGGAGGATTACGCGCGGCGCAAAGGGATGAGCGTGGCCGACGTGGAGCGGTGGCTGGGATCGAATTTGAATTACGAGCCCGGGAAATAGTGATCGGCATTGCAGAATCGGGCTTTTCGTCCCGTCTTTGCACGGCTTGCCGAGCCGACAAAATATTTTCGCGAACATTTGCAGATCATTTCCAGCCTTTGTGGCAGGCTTAGATTAACGCTTGAGAAGACCTCAAGCAGATTGCCAGAAATAAGAACCATGTGATGCCTCCTCGAACGGCCGGGGCAGACTACCTGGGCGGGTGTTCTCGTTTTCGGCCGTTCGCTTTTTCCGCTCTCGCGCAGGCTCACCCTTCACAGTCGCATGTCTTTTGCGCAAATGCAGCTTTGTTGCGGGCGCGTTACACGACATCGCGCATATTTGCGTGCTTTTCTCGCGAGATTGACGGCGCTTTCACGCGCCGGCGGCACACTGACGCCGTGAACGCTCATATCTGGCGCAGAGTTCCGCTCAAGCTCCATCTCTCCTCGACTTCTGTTCCAAAAATCGAAGGTGTGTCCGGTGTTGCCGAACTTCCGCTTCGAGCGCCGGTCTCGCGTGTTCATGCCGATGTGGGGCGTTATCGTCTGCGTCTTGCAGAGACGGCGAAGGACCGCGAGGCGGCGTGCCGTTTGCGTTTCAAAGTCTTCAATATCGAATTGGGCGAAGGATTAGAGAGTTCTTACTATACCGGTCTGGATGTGGATCGATTCGATACAGTGTGCGAACACCTTTTGGTCGAGGACAAATTGAGCCGGCGCGTGGTGGGCACGTATCGCATGCAATCCGGCGAGACGGCGGCGCGGAATTTAGGCTACTACTCCGAGCAGGAGTTTTGCCTGAAGCCGTATGAGCCGTTACGAGCGGGGATTCTGGAACTGGGCCGGGCCTCGATTGACCGCGAGCACCGCACGCCCGAGGTGCTGATGTTGTTGTGGCGCGGCATTGCGCAGTATGCTACGGAGATGGGGCTTCGTTACTTGCTCGGTTGCTCTTCTTTGAACTCTAATGACCCGGCGGAGGGTTGGCAGATGTATCGCCAGCTTGCGCAATTCAGGGTTCCGATTGAGTTTGAGACGGCGCCGACCACTGCTTACGCGTGCCCCGCGGAGCTGCAGGACGTGAGCGCACAGCCGTTCGCCTGCCAGACCGATGGATCGAATCTCGAAAATGCTACGGGTCCAGAGAATGCCGCGGGGCCGGATGGCTCGCTTGTGGCCCCTGCCGCGAAAGTTCCCAAGCTGCTGAAGACCTATCTCGCGATTGGCGCACGCATTGCCGCGCCGCCTGCCTGGGACCGTGAGTTTCGCACCATCGACTTTCTGACGCTTCTCGATCTGAAACTGCTTTCGGCTGCCGCGCGCAACCGCTTTCTGGCTCCGCTTACTACTTGATCCTGCGCCGCCTCCGGCGCGCTGTGGCGCTGGCTTTCGCACTGGCACTTTGCATTTTGCGTTACTGGCTGAAGCGCTTGCGCGGGCCGATGACGCTTGAGGAGCGTGCAGTGTGGTTGCAGGAAGCGTGCATTGGAGTTCTCAAGAGCCTGGGCATCACGTGGAAAGTTGACGGGCAACCGCCACGCTTGGGGCTGGTTGTGTCCAATCATCTCAGCTATCTGGATATTCCAATCATCAGCGCGGCGATGCCGTGCTTCTTTGTGGCCAAGATGGAGGTTGGCGGCTGGCCCATCTTTGGCAAGGCAGCGCGCTCGGGAGGAACGATTTTTCTCGACCGTTCGAGTCTGGCAAGCGCGGTGTCCGCTGCCGACCTAATCTCCGAACGCCTGAAGCTGCCGGTGCCGGTGCTGCTGTTTCCCGAGGGCACGAGCACGGACGGAGCCGAGGTGCTGCGCTTCCACTCGCGGCTTATCGATCCGGCAACCTCGGTGGGCGCGCCCATCACCGCCACGGCGATTCGCTACGTGATCGAAGGCGGCGTGGAGGAGCGGGAACTGTGCTGGTATGGCGACGAGCCGTTTGCCACGCATCTGTGGAAGGTGCTGGGCGTTGCCGGCTTCTCAGCGCATCTTCATTTCGGCGAGCCGAGGATCTATACTGACC